>JBDUAX010000246.1:0-6907 GCA_040004455.1 Gemmatimonadaceae bacterium | reverse complement strand
TGGGGCTTTCTGTCACCTGCGATGTACAAGCACGAAAAGAAAGTGGTCATTCCTGTGCTGGTGGGAGCCGCGTTGCTCTTTCTCGCGGGCATGGCGCTGGCTTTCTTCTTCGTACTGCCAACGACGCTGAATTTTCTTCTCACTGCGTTCAAGTCGGACGCGGTCAAGAACATGCAGACGGCGCACGCGTATTTCGATTTCATGTTCAGCATGTGCATCGCGTTCGGACTGGTGTTCGAATTGCCGATCGTAATTCTATTGCTCACGGCGCTTGGTTTGCTGAATCCAAAACTGCTTACGAAATTTCGCCGTCATGCCTTTGTTGGTTGTGTAGTGGCCGCTGCGTTCATCACTCCGGGACAAGACCCGACGTCGCTGTTCGCACTCACAGTGCCGCTGTACCTGTTGTACGAAGTGTCGATCATTCTGTCAGTCGGTGTTTACAAGCGTCGCGAAAAACGCGCAGCACTGGAAGCGGCACAGGCCGCCATCGGATGAATTCGTTCCGCCACATCATGTCGGTTTCGACATGCCGATGATGGCGCGCGCGCTTCAGGCTCAGAAACCGGCGCTCAAAATCGCCGCAATTCTGTTCGCGGCCTTTCTTGGCGCTCCGCACGCACTTTCTGCGCAGGTTTCGCCGCCCAAAACGCAGCCGCCAGTAGTTGGCGACACCACAAAGATCCCCAAGACCAAGGCTGACAGCATCGCCGCTGCGTCAAAGTTGCGGCAGGACAGAACGCTCATCGTTTGGGATCCACCCGACTCCGTCATGCAGGAGTTGGTAGGTCGAAAGGGATATCGTCAGGTGCGCTATCAGGGTGATCGAGTGCAGTTCGATTCCAAATCCGGTTTGCTGCGACTCTTTGGTGCGCCGGCCGCCGTCGAACGCGACGCAACGATGATCGTTAGCGACACGATTATCTACAACGACTCCACCAAGCGCGTTCTGGGCCTCGGTGACTCGGTCACACTGCGCGATCCAACGCGGAGAGACGGTGACGACGTGGTTGTGCATGGCAAGATTGACTACGATTTGAATTCACAGAGCGGCGCAATCGGTTCATTCTCGACTTCGGTGGAGTCTTCGGGACAACGGTTGTATCTGGAAGCGAAAGGCGGAGACATCTACACCGATACGCTCGTGGCCGGGCGTCACATGGTATATGCCCGCGACGGGTCGTTTACGTACTGCGATGAAATCGAACCGCATTTTCATTTCACAACGAAAGAAATGAAATTTGTTTCGAACAACATCATGGTGGCGCGCCCCGGAGTGTTGTACATCGGAGAAGTGCCGGTATTCTGGATTCCGTTCTTCTTTCAGGATGTGCGCAGCGGACGTCGCAGCGGATTGTTGACGCCGAGTTTTGGTATTGCGGAGTTGTTGCGAAATAGTCCGTCGTATCGACGGCAGTTGAACAACCTCGGCTACTTTTTCGCGATCAACGATTACATGGACGCGGAATTGTCGTTCGATTGGCGTAGTGGCGCAAACGGCAGTTATGCCGACCCGGGTTTTGTGCGCTCCAATCTTGAATATCGGTATCGCTGGATTTCACGGTTTGTTACCGGACGGTTCGCCGTTGAACGTACCGCGTTGAATACGGGATCGAACAATCTCGCAATTACCTGGAATCATTCGCAGGATTTTTCTCGCCAGACTCGGTTAACGTCGAATCTCAATTGGGCGCAGTCCACAACCATTCAGCAACAAACGACGACCAACGTTATTGCCGCATCCGCGACAATCCTTTCACAGTTGAACTACCAGACGAAAGTCGGGCCGGCGTCAGTGCAGATCGGCGGATCACGTCGGCAATATCCGGGTCGCACGCAGATTGAAACTGATTTTCCCAGTTTGAGTTTGACAACTGCGCCACTGGCCCTGGGTCAATTTGGATGGACCCCCGGTGGACGCGTCGCAGTTCAAAGCGCGAGCGGACTCGATCAGGGACTGCAATTTCCGTTCGTCTACACACCGAAGCGTGATGGTGGCATCGGCACCGACAGCGCGCGCATCAAGGCCAGTCGCCGCACCATTGACGCCGGGTTTGAGTCACCCATCAAGATTTACGGGTTCCAGTGGCAGAACTCATTCATGTTTCGTGATCAATTCTTCGACTATCCGGAACAGCGCACCGTCATCAACGTCAACAATCCAGCCGACAGCGCGACGCGCATTTTTGCGCGAACGTTTCAAACCAACTTCGATTGGAACACGTCGTTCAATTTACCACGGTTCTTTACGGGCTCCTGGAATCTCTCGCCGAACATTTCCTTCAATAATGTCGATCCCGGTGGCGGATTGTTCGTGCGCACGGAGCGCAGCGGTGGTGAATGGGTCGGCCAATCGAAGCGGCCGTCGTTCAGTCTCTCCGCATCGCCAACATTTTACGCACAGTTTCCGGGTATCGGACCAATCACTCGTTTTCGCCACAGCATTTCGCCGTCCATTACCTACTCGATGTCGCCATCGAGCAATGTCAGCGATGAGTTCCTGAAAGCGTTGGGGCGCACACGCACCGGATACCTGGGCGCGCTTGCGCAGAATCGCATAGGCTTGAGTCTTGCCACCAACATCGAAGGTAAGCTGCGCTCGAAGGCAGACACGACGCCCGACGCTCCCGCCAAAAAGATGCAGTTGCTTTCGGTGAATGTCAGTTCGCTTACGTGGGATTTTATTCGTGCCGATACCGCGGGCACTGGATTGGTCGAACCGAACATCTCTTTCAGCGCACGTTCCGATCTCATTCCGAATCTCAATTTCCAGACTACGTACTCGTTGTTTCAGGGCGATCCGCTCAGCGATACCGCGACAGTCAAACTGTTTCGTACAGACATGAGTGCCACGTTCTCACTGAATGGCAAATCGCCAATTCTGGCGGTTATCGGCCGACTGTTTGGCGGTGGCGGATCACTGGATGATGGTGCTGTCGGCTCAGCGCGAAAATCAAACGTTACCGATGACGTGGCCACAGCGCAGCGCAGACAAATGTCCGCAGCGGGCTCAAGTCGTCGCGGTAACAGTGTGGCGATACCCGGCGCCGGCGCCGGCGGGTGGAGCTTGAGTCTGCAGTACAATTCAACGCGACAGCGCCCACCGCGCGGTGGAACAATTGTAATCAACGATATCACGGCCACATGTGCGCCGTTGCAATTGAACCCAATCGCCTATGATAACTGTGTCCTGAACGCGCAGAATTCGCCCCCTCCCGGCACGACAACCAACGGATATGCAATTGGCGGGCCGACATTTATTTCCCAGCCGACGCAGAATATCACGTCGAACCTGGGCTTTAACGTCACGGAAAACTGGTCGGCGCAGTGGAGTACCTCGTACGATGTCGTGCGCAGTCGGTTTGCGAATCAGCAGGTTTCGTTGCAGCGCCAATTGCACGACTGGACGACAACGTTTTCGTTCAACCAGACACCGAACGGCGCGTTCTCATTCAATTTCTTCATCGCGCTTAAAGCGCAGCCCGCTCTCAAATTCAACTACGATAAGTCCACCTATCGTACATCGGGCGGACTCTGAACACATTTCGGAGATAGCTGTGTTGCAACTCGACGGCCGCTCGCTCACGATCGCCGACGTTCACGCCGTCGCAGTGTCGCGCTCGCACGTTGCGCTGCACAGCGATGCACGCGCACGGATGACTCGCTCGCGGCAAGTAGTCGACGCGGCGGTCGCCAGTGGATCGCCGGTGTACGGAGTGAACACGGGCTTTGGAAAGCTTTCCGAAATCGCAATTCCGAACGATCAGTTGGCGGCGCTGCAGCGCAATTTGGTACGCAGTCATGCGGCCGGCGTTGGCGACAGCTTACCCGAGAACGAAGTGCGCGCCATGATGTTGTTGCGCGCGAATGTGTTGGCGTCGGGGTACGCGGGAGCACGACCCATTGTTGTGGATCAGCTCATTCATCTCCTGAACCTCGGTATCTACCCGGTCGTGCCAGAGCAGGGAAGCGTTGGCGCGAGCGGTGATCTTGCGCCCCTCGCACATTTGGCGCTCACATTAATTGGTGAAGGGCGCGCCCGAATTGGAAGTCGTGAAAGCGATGCTGCCACGTTGTTGGCCGAGTTTAAGTTGGCTCCGCTGGCGCTCGAGGCGAAGGAGGGGCTCGCGCTCATCAACGGTACGCAAGCACATACCGCAATTTCAGCGCTGGCTATTCATGAAATGGCGCGACTCTGGCGGGCAGCGCACATCACTGCGTCTATGAGCCTTGAGGCATTACTCGGAACGCCCGCCCCGTTCGACGAACGCATTCAGGATGCACGTGGGCAGAATGGTCAAAAGGAATCTGCGGCACTCATGCGCGCACTGCTCGACAACAGCGAAATTCGTGAATCACATCGCACTGGCGATCCCCGTGTGCAGGATGCGTATGCGTTGCGTTGCATTCCGCAGGTTCATGGTCCGGCACTCGATGCCATGCGCTTTGCCGCTGGCATCATCACGAGGGAATTGAACGCAGCCACTGACAATCCACTGGTTCTCGAAAGTGGCGAGTTGCTGAGCGGCGGAAATTTTCATGGGCAAGCCGTTGGCATGGCCGCCGACATTCTTGCGATTGTTTGCGCGAACCTGGCCGTGATGAGCGAACGCCGCACCGATCGCGTGGTGCATCCCGATTTGAATCAGGGATTGCCACCGTTTCTTGCAAAGTCACCCGGGCTTGAATCGGGTTTCATGATGGTGCAAGTCACTGCCGCTGCGCTGGCTAGCGAATGCAAGTTGCTCGCGAATCCGGCCAGTGTTGACTCCATTCCAACCGACGGCAATAAAGAAGATGTTGTGCCAATGGCGATGGGTGCCGCCAACAAACTTCGCCGTTCCGTTCGCAATCTGCGCAACGTAATTGCAATCGAACTGCTTTGTTCTTCCGAAGGCATTGAGCATCGTCGTCCACTCAAGTCGAGCGCATCACTGGAGGCAGCGCACGCCAAAGTTCGCGTGCTCGTCGCGAAGAGCTCCGGTGATCGCGTACCCGCTCCGGACATTGCGTTGCTTGCCGAAGCGCTGGCGGCGGGAATATTCGAAACACAGCCGATGGTTGAAATCACGTGACGTTCCGGCCATCGTAAGCGCATGCTCTCGAGTCGCTATCGCCCGTGGCACGTTCCGCTATTTCTCGGCAAATACGCGTGGCTTCGCGCGCGAAACAAACCAGTACTCGTCAACTTCGAAGTCACCATGCGGTGCAACGCGCGTTGCGGCTTCTGTGATTACTGGAAAACTCCGGCCACTACGCGCGCCAATGAATTGACGTCCTTTGCCGCAGCCGCAAAGCGCTTCAAACCCATGCTGGTGACGTTCACCGGTGGTGAACCGTTGCTCCGAAAGGATCTCGAACAACTCGTCGCGGGCGTGCGATCGGCGGTGAAACTCACGTACGTGCAACTGATCACGCACGGCGGAATGCTCACCCTCGATCGCGCGCTGTCATTGTGGAACGCAGGTGTCGACCAATTCAATATCTCGCTCGACTATCTCGACGAACGCCATGATGTAGCGCGTGGTATACCGGGACTGTCGGCCAGAATTCTCGATGTTATTCCACGCATGAAAGCCGCTGGCATTGGCGGCATTCGGTTTAACACTGTCATCAAGCGTGACAACCTTGATCAAATCATGCCGATTGTTGAAAAAGCCGCAGCGATTGGTTGCGGCGTGAATTTCAGTTTATACACCGACTCCAAAAACGGTAACAAAAGTTATCTGCTCGATGCGACACACGTTGATGAGCTGACGCGAACGATTAGGAGTTTGTTGCAATACAAGATTCGCACTCGTGGCGTGATTACGAATTCGGATTACTACCTCGGCCAAATTCCGCGCTACGTGCGCGGCGAAATGACGGAATTGTGCGACAGTGGCAATTCTACTATTCACATCGATCCGCATGGCCTGGTTCGGCGATGCCCCGACTTCCCGGCAGACGGCCCGTGGGAAGACTACCAAGGCTACGAACCAATCGCGTGCAACGATTGCTACTACGCGTGTCGTGGAGAAGCGCAGGCGCCCATTCACATCGTGTCGCGAATTCGCGACGTGATGGCGTAAAGAATTCCGATGTCGCAAGTTTCACTGTTCGTAAATGCGGCGCAATGCGTAACCTGTGAGGGACCAGCGCGTGCGCGGCGCGGTCGAGAAATGTCGCATCCCGCAATTCGCGACCGGGTTGGTGTAGCCGTTCAGGGGACACACATCGTCGCGGTTGACGCGGACGATGATCTGCGAAAGTGCTATCCCAATGCACTCGAAATTGATTGCAATCGGGGACTACTCGCGCCGGGATTTGTCGACTCGCACACTCACTCCGTGTTTGGCCGTGCGCGATACGAAGAACAGGAACTACGCGCCACTGGCGTGCCCTATCTCGAAATCGCAAAACGCGGCGGCGGTATTCATAACTCTGTCCGCGACCTCCGCGGACGCTCGAACGAAGAGCTCTTCGCATTGGCCGTGCCGCGCATTAAGCGCCTGCTTGCCGGCGGCGTCACGACGCTGGAAATCAAATCGGGGTACGGGTTGACCGTTCACGACGAGCTTCGCACGCTTCAGGTGATTCGTGAATTGTCCGAGAAACTGCCCGTCCGTGTCATCGCCACGTGTCTTGGCGCGCACGAAGTGCCGTTCGAACGACGCGACCTTCCAGGTGGACGAGAGAGTTGGATACACGATCTCACCACGGAGCTGTTTCCAGAAGTCGCGCACAACCACCTCGCGATTTTCGCCGACATTTTCTGCGAGCCGGGTGTTTTCACGCTGGACGAAACCTCGGAAATACTTGAAGCTGCCAAAGCCCTGGGGCTTCGCCTCAAGCTGCACGCCGATGAACTTCACGACGGCGGCGGGGCGGCCCTGGGTGTGACACTTGGGGCCACCAGCGTGGATCA
>JBDUAX010000245.1:0-6908 GCA_040004455.1 Gemmatimonadaceae bacterium | reverse complement strand
CTACAAGCCAAACAAATAGTTCGCGTTACTTGTAATTGCAGTTAAAGATTCTCTGGCAAAAACACAACGGCCCCTCACGGTAAAGTGAGGGGCCGTTTGCTACTGGGTGGCGAGCGTTTCAAACACACGTGAGCACTCTTTCAGCGGAATGCGTCGCTACTACGCGTGCAGCATCTTGCCGAGGCTGTCGAGGACGGCTTCGCCTATTGCTTCGCTGAGTGTGGGGTGTGCATGAATTGCAAGATCGATTTCCTCAACCGTGAATTCATTCTCACGCGCAACCACCAGCTCGTGAATGATTTCGGTGGCGTGCGCGCCGATAATGTGCGCGCCCAGAATTTCGCCATACTTTGAATCACGAATGATCTTCACAAAGCCCTCAGTCTCACCGGACGTACGCGCACGTCCGTTGGCCGAGAATGGGAACTTGCCGACTTTATAATCGAGTTTTTTGTCTTTGCACTGTTGCTCGGTGAGTCCAATTGACGCGACTTCGGGGTGGCAATAAGTGCAGCTGGGAATGTTGCCGTAGTTGATTGGGTGCGTTTTTTGCCCGCCGAGCATGTCGGCGAGAACGTGGCCTTCGCGTTGGCCTTTGTGCGCGAGCATTTGATTGCCCGCGACGTCACCGATGGCATAATAGCCCGGAACGTTCGTTTCGAGCTTGTCGTTGATTTTTACAAAGCCGCGATCGGATTTCGTGATCCCGACGGCCTCGAGTCCGATGTTTTCGACGTTCGCTGCACGGCCGGTTGCGACGAGCACTTTTTCGGCGTCAATTGTTTGCGTTGCGCCGCCTGCTTCTACCGTGAGTGTTGCCCCCGTCTTGGTGACTTTCGCGCTCGTGAGTTTAGCGCCAACATGCACATCAATCTTGCGCTTCTTAAAACTTCTGAGGAGTTCGGCGGAGCAGTCGGCGTCTTCGATTGGGAGAATGGTTGGAGCCATTTCGATGAGCGTGACTTTGGTGCCGAACGCGCTGAATACGTCGGCGAATTCAACACCGACGGCGCCGGCGCCGACAACGGCCATGGTTGCCGGGGCTTTCTCGAGAATCAGGACGTCGTCGGAAGAGAGCACGACGTTTTTGTCGAGTTCGAGGCCCGCTTGAGGCAAACCACGTACTCGTGAGCCGGTCGAGATCACCACAGCCTTCCTGGCTTCGTGCGTTTCCTTTTTGCCGTCGGATGTGGTGACGGTGATTTTCTTGCCTTTTTCGATTACGCCCGTGCCGCGAATCCAGGTGATTTTGGCGCGTTTGAACAGGAACTCAACTCCCTTTGAGTTTTGCGTGCTGATGGCGCGTGAGCGCTTCATGGCGGGGGCGAAGTCGAGCTTCGGTTCGCTGATCGTTACGCCATGTTCGGCAGCGTGCGAGAGGTTGTAGGCGAAGTGAGCGCTTTCAAGCAGCGCCTTGGCGGGAATGCAGCCCCAGATAACACAGGTGCCGCCGAGGGCCTCGCGCTCGACTACCGCGACGGAGAGGCCGAGCTGGGCGCAACGGAGGGCGCAAACGTAGCCGGCGGGGCCACCACCGAGGATGAGAACGTCGTATGATGCCATAATTACGGGGGACAGAGGGTAGCCGCGGATGCCGCGGGATGAGGGGAAAATACAACAGTGGTGGCCGGGGAGGCACGCGGGGTCATTGCGATCAGGCGACGGGATTGGAGCCAGGGGGTGATGAATAGGTGATCGCCATTTGGCCAAGGTGGCGAAGAGCGTTTTGGGTAGCGCTGAACGGTTTTTGGCAAACGGTCGAACAGCTTTGGGATGACGGCTGAACAGCTTTGGGCAAGACGGCCAAAAAGCTTTGGGCCAACTGCTGAACACCATTTGGCCAAACTGCCGAACAGCCGAGGACGAGCCGAACGGCCAAAAAGCATAGAAGCCGAAAAGGTGAAAAGCCGAATGCGGGAAGCCGAACGGCCTTTGGGCCAGGTAGCCGAACGGCTTTGGGCCGGGACGCCGAAGGTCTTTGGGCCGGGAAGCCGGCGAGAGTGGAAAGCGAATGACGTATTGAGGTGCGCAACAAAAGAATTGCTTGTGCAATGAAATGGTGATGGTTTTCAAAGGCACCGTTTGCATAGTGGTGCATGCGAAACATCAACGATTTGATCGTCTTTCAAAAAGCGCATCATGTGGCAGTAAGGCTGCACGCTATCCGCGCGCAGATTTCGGCGAGGAAGCATCCGGCCCTGGCGTCGTAACTACGGCGTGCTGCGCAATCGGTCTCCGCGAATATCGCAGTGGTGTGTGGGCATTCGTCCAGGCGCGAATTCGCGCGATTCCTGCAACTCGCATTGGCGTCGAACGTTGAAACGAACTACCACATCAAATTCGCAGTCGACACCGGCGCGATAACATTCGCCCATCATGCAGAAATTAAAGCGGCAAACAATGAAGTACGTCGCATGCTGGCAGCGCTGTTGCGACGCGTACGTGAGGAACTCAGTCCGGAAGACGGGGAAGTGCCAGTAACGAATTCGACAGTAGCAGTCAACACGAGCGAAGCGGACGAATAAGCAAAACGTCGCGCGACCAATGCAAAAGGAAATCGGGAGTTGTGAACACATCGTGTTCACAACTCCCGACGCTTATTTCACCACGGCTTTTCGGCACAAAGGCTGTCGGCTTCTTCCATTCGGCCTTTCAGCTTTTCGGCTTCCGTGCTTTTCGGCGGTTCGGCTAGTCGTCGGCTGTTTGGCAGTTGGGCAAAAAATTTTCAACCAAACCACAAAACCATACCGGCACTCCGCCAACCCGCCGCCACCTTCTACCGCGGTTCTGGCCTCTCCACCTTCGACCTCACCCCATCCGAAAACACCAACTCCACCTTCCGCCCCTGCGATACAAATCCATCCCCCGAATTCCGCAGGAACGCCATGATCTCCCCCGTGCCGGCGTCACGCGCCATCACCATCGGGTACGCTGCGCTGTTCCATTGCACCCGTGTGCGCGTGCCACCCACCGCCGTCACTTGTGCGTCAGAATTTGGCATCACAACCGGCACACTGTCGATCGCGGGATTAGTCGAGGCCGCAATGCGCATCGCAGCACTCGTTGCGCTTCCGGTGCCAAGCGGCTGGCGTAAATCAACCAATCGTACGGTGGTCAGAGCGCGTTCAAGTTTCGAACTCCATGGCAACACGACTGCGAAGTGCCGCTCGTCGCGATCGAATGCGTGATCAACACTCTCGGGCGTGAGCGGAATGTCCACGATGATATTGCCACGTGAGTCGACCGCCTGCAATCGATGCGAACCAATTGCAGGAACGGGCGTTGGATACGTGTGCACGCGGAACGCGGGTTCGAGCATGACCTTGCCGTTCACAATGCGTCCCCACACGAGCAGCCCATCTTGTTTTGCACCAACAACTGATGCCGCCGCCATGAAGCCCGATGTCGCTCGGTAATTCATGACTTTTGTCCAGGTCCAATCGCTCGTCCACTGATTGCTGCAATAACCCATGACATCGGTCGCGGTAGGCAGAACAATTGTGCCGGTTCCTGAATTCCAGCCGTACACACCGATGGCTCCGTTGGCGTACGGATACGCAGGATCGGGACTATCAGCGCCACCGCAATTGGTGTGGGGACGACTGAAGTTGTGCCCCCATTCATGTACAGCAACTGCATCGGCGCTGGGTAAGTAATCCCAGCCGACGGCAGCGCGACCTGGGACGTATCCGTACCCCGCAACACCTGAGCTGTACGTGACCTTCACCACGCCGAAGTAGTGCATCGTGTTCGGCGCACCATCGGCTGTGCGAAGCGCGTTCATTTCGCTGAGCACTGTAGTCCACGCGTTGTTGCCGTCCCCCGATTGCAAAACAGTTGCAGATGATGTGAATGGCGCACGCACATCACTGGCAACATCACTGATAGGATGCATGCGACGCGTTGAAATCAGGAACTGATCTTTGTTCGCGTTCGAAACCGCACCGGTAAGCCCTCCAACGGTGACGGGCACGAAGCGTACATTGAAGGTCGGAACCGAATTGACCGTGATGGACTGCGCCGTTCCCGAGCGCGGCCAGCTGTTGTCCGATTCATCGCTTTCGGAGACGGCGTTACTCGGGTCGACGTCGGCGACGACGCGCATCGACGTGCGCACATTGGCCGCCGGGATCAGGCTGTTCCAGGTTGATGTCAGGACGCCTTCTGAGAGGGAAGTACGTACCGAAGCTTCCGGTGCCGACAACGTGAGCGTTTGCAGCAGCGTGGCGCCATCATAAATGCGAACGCGCACGTCCGGTTGTTGCGTGTTCGTTGCGTTGGCGTGCACAAATACGCGCAGCAATGCGTCACGTCCCGCAACCAACGGCACGCTGTTACTCATTGTTTGAACGGCTTGCGTCAGGTAGAAGCCGTCCATGACAAGATTGAACGTTCCCCCACCAACAGGCGCCAATGAGTACGTGATCGACGCTGCAGTGGTGTTGCCGACGGTTATCGCGATTGGTGTGGAGAGCGATGTAGGATTGTACGTGGTACTGCCAACGGTGACTGGTGACGCAACCAGCGTGTATGATCCTGACGAGAGATCAAGAGTTATCGAACCCGTGATCGGTACAGACGTGCTGCCGCCATTCAACTGTATTGCAGCCGGCGTTCCATTGGGCAATCCGGAAACCGTCAGAGCGAGCTTGCCGCCAACACGCGCATACGAAACGCCGACACTGTCGGTCACTCCGAAGCTCAGTGTGCGCTGGCTTTGTGCTGGAGTGCCGTCGTAACGCACACCACCCGGGAGGATGATTGAGTTCGCGTTGACGGTGTAAATGCCCGGTGAAACGTTGGCGAACGTCGTTGTCGCACTGATGAATCGATCGAAGCCACCAGGTCCGGTAATTTCAATCATGTTGGTGGTGCCAATCGGAACACCCGTGACGCCAATAATCAGTGTGGCAATGGCGGAGGAATAAGTGACCGTTGCTGGCGTTGCGACCAGCGCCGCGACGACAGTGACTTGCTGTGTTCCCGATGTCACGCGATACGTCGTACCGCCACTGGTTAGCGAGTCGGCGGTGACAGTGTAAATGCCCGGCACAAGGTCCGTGAGCGTGCTTGTGCTGGTGATGGAGCGCTGAAATCCATTCGGACCCGTTACCTTGACGACGGCATCTATGCTGCTGGACAATCCGGCGACTACAACTGCCAATGCGCCCGTTGAAATTGTGTATTGCACGTTGAATGCGAGCGAATCACCCGCCACGACCGTTGTGTCTTTCGTTGTGGGATTTGGCGTCCAGGTATATCCGGCGAAGTGCACGACAGTCGCGGCCATTTGCCAGCGTCCTGCCAACGCCGCTGGCAGGCGCGTGGTGCCAGTAACTGAGATTGGAGAGCCCGATGGTGGTACGAGCGTAATTGCTGCGTTGCTGCCGCCGAGGAGGCCACTGACGAAGACGTTCACAATTGACGGCGCGGCCACGTAGCTGACCGCCACATCAACCGGAGTCATGCTGGCAATGATGTCCACATCCTGTTGCGCAACGGTCGGTGCAAATGCTCCACCAACTATCAAACGAATACCGAGTGCTTCGACATGATACTTGCCGGGTGCGAGCGCTGAGATGGTGACAGAGCTCGTGACGTTGCGGCTGTATCCGTTAGGACCGGTGACTGTCACAATTCCGGCGCTTCCTGCGGGCACGCCACTGACGGTGACTGCCATTGAACCACTGTTCGGAAGGAACGCGATCGGGATGTTGGCGGTTGTTGCTTCCGAAATGGTGATGGTTTGTGTTACCGGAGTCGGAATGTACGAAACGCCGTCGGCGGTCACCGTCTCGGCAGTCGCAATCCAGCTGCCAACCAGAAGGCCCGCAACGGAGCTCGATCCGACGAGCAGCTTCGATTCCGATCCCTTTGTGATCGTTACGCGACTGCTCACGCCCGTTGGCAGCCCGGTGGCAACCACAGCGGCGATGCCCGTCGCGGCTGGAGGCACTGGCTCGTTTACGACCGGTGGAATAACCGGCGGAACGACGGTTTCGGTGGGGCTTTTGCTATCACCTCCACCGCAAGCGGCGAGTGTTGTTAAGCCCAACAGAATCGCGCTCGCGCCAATGCGGGCGAGGGCGGCGCGCACGCGAATCGCGCGGCGGCTAAACGGAGAGGATGTATAAAATGACATGACCACGAATGACGACTGAGTACAAGTCGCGATTCGTGGTCGGATGCCGGGAGTGTGACAGTTTGAACCGAAACGACCAACGAGTTTTGCTAAAGATTACACGGACATCTCGCGAAATTCGTTGGACGCGTTTAACGGTGGCTTATTGCAAGACTTTCTGCAATTTACCACATCATGCGAAGCGGGTTTTCGAGCAACTGCGTGAGCGTTTGCAGAAAGCGCGCACCAACGGCTCCATCGATAACACGATGATCACAGCTCATGGTGACACGCATTTTTTTGCGCGGCACCCACGCATTGTTTTCCCAAACGGGCTTTGTTTCGATACCACCAACTGCGAGAATGGCACTCTCCGGCGGATTGATAATGGCCGTGAATTGATCGATGCCAAACATGCCGAGGTTGGATACGGAGAATGTTGATCCGGTGTATTCGGCCGGGGTCAACTTTCTTTCACGTGCGCGCTTCGCCAGTTCGCGTGCTTCCTTGCCGATTTGGCCAAGTCCCTTTGCGTGCGCGTCGGTGATGACGGGAACGATCAGTCCATCGTCAGTTGCAACCGCCATGCCCAGGTGCACGCGACCGAAGTAGCGGATGTGATCGTTCATCCAATGCGCATTGCACTCGGGATGTTGCAACAATGACAACGCGACCGCTTTCAGCACGATGTCGTTGACCGAAGTCTTGAATTGTTCGTTGGATGCGAACATCGCTTCGCGCAATTCACTGGCGCGCGTCATGTCGATTTCCGACGTCAGGTAGAAAG
>JBDUAX010000244.1:0-6918 GCA_040004455.1 Gemmatimonadaceae bacterium | reverse complement strand
CCGCGCACACAGGCCGCATTGCTCGAAGCGATGCAGGAATATCAGGTAACGGTTGGCGGTATTCGTTATGCGCTTGAGCGCCCGCTGTTTGTGCTCGCGACCGAAAATCCAATTGAGCAGGAAGGCACGCATCCGCTGCCCGAAGCGCAACTCGATCGCTTCATGTTCAACGTCGTCATGGATTATCCGTCAGTTGCCGATGAACGGCGCGTGCTTGCAGAAACAACCACGACCGCGAAAGACGCCGTATCACACGTGGCAACGGGCGCCGAGCTTGAAGAAGCGCGCTTGTTGGTGCGCGAATTGCCGGCTGCCGACAATGTTGTCGACTATGCATTGCGATTGATTCGCGCCACTCGCCCGGCCGATCCAACTTCGCCGGCATCAATCAAACAGTGGGTCCGTTGGGGCGTTGGTCCGCGCGCCGGTCAAGCGTTGTTGTTGGGAGCGAAAGCATCGGCGCTACTCGATAGTCGCGCTGTTCCGTCACCCGACGATGTCTCACGCGTCGCGTATCCTGTGTTGCGTCATCGCCTGCTGGTGAATTTCCAGGCCGAAGCAGAGGGCGTTTCCCCCGATCAGATTATCGGCAAACTGCTCGAGGCCGTGAGGCCGTAAGCCTCTCATGCGCGATACGTTATATCAAACGTTGCAATGACCTCGCTTTCACCGGCGGTTGTTGCAGCCATTGACGATCTGGAGCTCGCCGCGCGCCTCGTTGTTGAGGGACTGCGTGTTGGGCATCATCGCAGTCCGTTCCGCGGACATGGTGGCGAGTTCACGCAACATCGCCCGTATCGCGCCGGCGATGACTTGAAGTTTCTCGACTGGAAGTTGTTCGGCCGAAGTGATCGGTTGTTTACGCGTCAATTTCGCGAGACGACCAACGTCGCCGTGATGATCGTGCTCGACACGAGCGCATCGATGGAATTTCCGGACAACGACCTTTCCAAATTTCGCTACGGTTGTATCATCGCGGCCGCGCTCGCGCACCTGGTTTCGACGCAAGGAAATTCCGTGGGTCTCATGACGATGACCAACGACAAACTGGCGTACGTGCCTTCGCGCGGTGGTCGTCCGCATTTGCGCTCGCTCATTGCGCGCATCGACAAACTCACTCCCGGTGGCGAGTGGAATCCGCCCGCAGTAATTGCCCGCGGCGCAGAATTGCTGCAGCGACGCGGCCTGGTTGTCGTGATTTCCGATTTCTACGATCACGAAAATGAAACCCGTCGCGAACTGCGTCACGTGGTACAGCGCGGGCATGACGTCGCAATGTTGCAGCTGGTGTCAGACGCCGAGCGCGTGTTGCCGTACAAGGGGCAGGTTGAATTTGAAGATCTCGAATCGGGGCAACGTCGCCTGATTGATGCTGGCTCCATCCGTTCGCAGTACGAGCGCAATATGCGCGATTTTCTCGAGCGCTGTCGCACTGGTGCGTCGCGCGATGGAATTGATTACGCGTTGATGAGCACTGACACGCCTCCCGAAAAGGCACTGCGTGATTTTCTGCTGCGTCGGAGCTTGTCGGAATCGTCACCGCATGCGTTTGGAGCGATTGAAAAATGATCTGGCAAAACGCGTGGGCGTTTGCTGGACTCGTTGCGCTGGCGCTGCCAGTGTTGATTCACATGTTGAGTCGGAAGCAGGCAGTCGTTCAGAAATTTCCAACGCTACGCTTTCTCGATGTGTCGCGACTGCTACCGACGCGCAGTCCGCGACTTAGCGATATTCCGCTTTTGTTTGTGCGGTTGGGAATTTTGGCAATGGCAATTCTTGCCTTGGCGCAGCCTCTTTGGTTGTCGGCAGCACGCAAACGCGCATTCAATAGCACGATTACCCGCGCGATTGTGCTCGACACGAGCGCCAGCATGCTGCGCAGGAGCGCGAACGGCGCGCGCGCAATCGATTCTGCACGCGCGCATAGTGCCAAACTCGCCGCCGAGGCGCAGGCGAGCACCGTTATTCAGACCGCATCGCCAGGCCGTGCGCTATCTGGCGCCATCGCGTGGCTCGCAACACTGGACGGGCGCGGAGAAATTGCCATCCTCTCCGATTTTCAGTTGAGCTCAGTAGATAGCGCGTCGCTGGCGTCGATTCCAAAACAATTTGGCGTGCATTTCATTCGAAACGCGCTGGTTGCGGATGATGCACTAGCGTCCATTGCAACGGCTGCCTCGAATGTTTCAGTCACAACAGATTCGGCGCGCACTAACGCCGAATGGAGTCTGCGCGTCAGCGCCGATAGCGCTCACTCAATTCCGCTTTTTACGGACAACGCACAACGTCGAGATGCAGAGCTGACGGCCGACGCGGCCCTTAAAGTCAACTCGGCGCAAAGAGCAGATTCGGCCAGGCCAGTCGCGATTGTTTTTCCAGATGCCGCGGAGCGCGTCGCACTCCTTCGTGACGCAAAGGCGCCCAACGCTCCTTGGATGGCCGATGTGATTGCGCTGATCAACGAAAACGAACTGCTCACGAACGCCGCAGCGGCAGTGCAGCAGTTGAAGGACACCGCGATCACTGAGCCTTTGGTTGTGGTTGTACGAACTCCTGACGGGGCTCCCATCGTTCTTGCTGCACCGACGCAAGTGAACGGCAAAACTCGTCTGGCTTTTTTCACGCGAACCGCTCCAGGGAGTTTCTTGTCGGCGGCGCTGGTCGCTGCGGTCGCAAGCGCGACAGCACAATCATCGATGATTTCCGAAAGCGATGGTTCAGTATTGTCCGATGCCACGCTCAGGTATTTCGAACGAGCGCCAACTGACGTAGCTGTGGGCGGCCAGCGCGAAGCGAGCGGCAGTGGTTCGAATTATTCTGACGGCCGTTGGTTCTGGGCGCTGGCACTTGCATTGCTTGTGATCGAAACATTGATGCGCCGAAGTGCGCCCCGCGAACGCGTGATGGAAGTCGCATGAGTGCCAACACAGTGCGGCCGAGTGATGGTGATGGTGGCGGCAGCGCGCGTGCGGAAGTTGGTGACGCCGCATTTGTTCGCGCTTTTCTGGCGAACGTTCGTAATCGCATCGCGTTCGCAGCGGCCGTACGCGGCATTGGCGTTGGTTTTGCAATCACCGCAATCGTAACGCTATTGCGTCAGTCGTCCCCTGCAGTCTCCCTGCTAACGACCGTGGTTGATGGCGCGATCGTTGTCGGTTCCGCATTTGTTGCAATGCGACTTTCCGCTGGCATGCGAAGCCGGGCTGCCGTCGCCATTGAGAAAAGAGTCAACTGTGATAACCTTGTCGTCACGGCCGACGAACTGGATGAGCGGCCCGCGCGAGCAAGCTCGCAGATGGTAGCACTGGTGCAACGGCAAGCCGCAACTGTTCTCCGCAGGCTCGATGTGGAAGCGCTTTTTCCGACGAAGCAAGCGTGGATTGTATTGGCAATCGGAGTTTTTTCAGCGGCCATTGCGCAAATTCTGCCAATGGTCTACGAGCGTGCCGGTTCGAACGCAGCGAGCAGCGGTACGACCGGCGTCGCAACTATAGGTGACATTGAGGCCACGGTCACCGCACCAGCGTATGCAGGCCGCGCACAGCAAATACTAAAAAATCCCGCGCGCATTGAAGCACTGGCTGGCAGTCGCGTCCAACTCACCGTGCACGCCACCGCAGCATCCATCGTCGTTGAAACACTCCTCGGCAAACAAACGCTCACGTCGAGCGATCAGAAGACATTTACCGGCGATGTCACCGCCGACGCCGACGGATTCATTGCTCTCGGACCGTCAACGAGCGCCGGAAAAGTCGGCACGCGTAAGCTCATCGGCCTCTCCGTCACACCCGACCGCGCGCCACATGTGCGCATCACGGCGCCCGGTCGCGACATGCTATTTCCCGACGGCAATCATGCGATCGACATCGCGGTCGACGCCGACGACGACCTCGCACTCGGCACACTCAAGCTTCGTTACACGAAAGTTTCCGGTTCGGGGGAACGCTACACGTTCAGTGAAGGTGAACTCCCTATTCAAATCACTCGCACGAACGAAACTAATTGGAAAGCGCGTGTGCATTGGGATTTGCGTTCACTCCAGCTCGCGAGTGGCGACATGGTCGTGTATCGCGCGGTAGCGACAGACAAGCGTCCGGGTGCACCTGCCACCGAGTCTGATTCGTACATCGCCGAAATCCGGCTTGGCGATGGCGATGCGGCAGCGGGATTTGCGGTCGACCCGGAGCAGGAACGTTACGCGCTCAGTCAACAAATGATCATCGTCAAAACCGAGCGCTTGTTAGCCAAAAAATCGACTCTTTCTACGCAGGCATTTGCCGACGAAGCCAACGACATTGCGGTCGAACAACGTCGCGTGCGAGCTGAATTCGTGTTTATGATGGGAGGCGAGCTGGCAGACATTCCGGATCCGCAGGAAGACATGACCACGCTGCACGAAGAAAGTGAAGCGGAAAGTGAGTCGGACATTCTTGATGGGCGCGGCGCCAATACAGGGCGTCTTGCGTTGGTGCGCGCAGTTCGTGCGATGAGCGGCGCGGCGCAGTTGTTGAACACAGCCGTCGTGCCGGAAGCGTTGTCTCGCGAAAAAATTGCATTGACGCAACTCGAACGCGCATTCTCGCATACGCGCATTCTGTTGCGCGCGCTTACGCAAGCGGAGAAGCTCGATTTAAGTCGGCGCATGACCGGACCGTTAGTCGATGTAGGACGTGACCAACATCCAATCCCGCACGGCGAAGTTAGCGCGCGGGTGGTGGCGTTGCGCGGAGCGCTCGCTGGTATCGCGGAGTTGTTGGCCGTGAACACAGGTCGCACCGATGCATCGGCGCGCGCCTCCGAATTGGCAGAACGCGTTCTCCGCGTTGACCCGTCGGCGAAACCACTGCAAGCAATAGCAACACAGCTGAACGAAGCTGCCGCGCATTTTGGAAAATTGCAAACGGACAACGCGCGTCATTCGCTCGAACTGGCGGCAGTGAGCCTCACTTCTACGCTGCGTGCAGAAATAATCGCGGCACCTCAACAATCACGCTCGTTCGATGGCGATAGGCTGGACGGCGCAATTGCCGATGCGCTTCGGGGAGCCCGCGGGCCGAAGTGAGCCAGTCGTGAGTGAATCGTTGGTTCGTTCGTTGCTTCGCGGTTTGGCAATTGCCATTGCTATCTTCGCTCTGATCGATCCGCAGCTCACGTCTGAGCATTCAGTCAAGCCGGAAATATCGGTTCTGGCAACCGACGCGTTGGCCGATCAGGCGCTTGCAAAGCAGGTCGCTGAGCAACTTCGCACTTCATTTACTGTCGTCGACAAAACATTTGGTGCGGCGGTCGCGACGGTTGTAGTTGGAAATCGGGTTCCGGACAATGGGTCATCGCTTGCGACGCCGGTGTTTGCTGTTGTTCCCGATGGTGCGGGAACGCGACTCAACTTCGATGCGATTCATACACCAACCCGAGCTCCGTTTGAAACAAGGGTACCGGTCGTTGCGACGCTGAGGGCGCGTGCCGCGAGCGGAAAACAAGTTGAAGTTCGCTTGTTCGTGAACGAATCGGCGGTGGACGTTGCAACCAGAGACATCGTTGGCAACGACGCGCGTATTGAGATTCCATTGTGGTTTATTCCAACCGTCAATGGCATAGTGTCACTGCGCGCCGTCGCGAGCATAAAGGGAGAGAGTAGTTCTGTTACTGCGAATTCCGTTGTTGAAATTCGTGAGCGAAGGTGGGCCGTGTTGTTTTATGACGCACGCCCCTCGTGGATGTCGACGTTTGTTCGTCGCGCAGTGGAACGTGACCAGCGGTTTGTGGTTACCAGTCGCGTTGTCACGTCCAACAACGTGTCGATCGACGCGGGTCGACCGCCAGCGGGTCTCAACGACGGCACCATCAACGAGCTTTACGATGCGGTTGTTGTTGGTGCGCCGGAGTCGCTCAGCGAGCGCGACCTAGACGGGCTGAGCAGCTTCCTGCGTCGTCGCGGCGGTAGCGTCGTGATGCTGTTTGATGAAATGAAATCAGGACGCTACGAGCGTCTTGCTGATTTCGGCGCTTGGACCAGACAATCGAATTCGCAATCAACTGTCATTGCAGGAGTCGGCACCGACAGCGTCGCCATGCGCGCTACCGAGTGGATGTGGCCAGCGCGCTTGCCACCATCGGCAACTGTGTTCGCGCGGAACAACGCACAGGCTGGTGACTCGAGCACGATGCATCCAATGGTGTGGCAGACGAGCGTTGGTGCGGGTCGTGTCGTCGTAAGTTCGGCGCTCGACGCCTGGAAATTCCGCGACGCTGCGCAGTCGGGCTTTGAGAAGTTCTGGCAACAAGTTGTCGGACAGGCAGCAAGTGCATCACCCGCAGCGATTGAACTGCGTTTGCCGACAACGCCCGTTGAACCGGGGGAATTGATCGACATGCAAGTCACGGCGCGTGACGCATCGTTGGCGGAGCCTACGCCCAACCGTTCCGTGCGATCATCTGTGTCCGCAACGTTGGCGCTCGTGAAAGGCTCGGAACGAATTCGACTCTGGCCAACGGGCGCACCGGGGCAATTTCGCGGATCGTTTCGCGCGCCCGATTCGAGCGGATCGTATCGCGTGAACGTCGCGGCCGATGGCGCAACCGCCGACGCTTCGTTTATCGTCGCAGCTGGTCCAATCGCCAGGGCGAACCCCGCGAACTCGGAGCTGCTATCCGCGTGGACGATCGCGAAAGGCGGCCACCTCATTCACGCCGCGGATCTCGCCAAACTCCCGGAAGAGCTTACTCGGGCGCTGCATCCTACCGCACGGCGCGTCTCCTGGCATCCAATGCGATCTGCATGGTGGCTGGTGCCGTTTGCGTTGTTGTTGAGCGCCGAGTGGTGGATGCGACGTCGTCGCGGGTTGGCGTGATGAAAAGAGCGGTTGGGTCGGGTGCAGCGGATTTGATTGGGACGGTGATGGGCTTGATGGGGACAGG
>JBDUAX010000647.1:0-2091 GCA_040004455.1 Gemmatimonadaceae bacterium | reverse complement strand
TCAACAATGCAAAGGCGCGCAGCACCAGGTCTACCCCTTTGTACTTTTTCAATCGACCCAAATATGCGAAAGATGGGCGGTTGGAACGTACGGAGGCGTCGGGGGTGTACTGCGTCGAATCGATGCCTGGGAAGATGACTCTCACATTCTCGCGCCGGATACCACGATGCACCAGATCGTCGCGGGTGCTTTCAGAAATGGCCTGAAATGGCCGATTGCGGTAAATCAACGGCATAGGGCGCTCGGCCATCCACACTGCCGACGCGAGCGGAATGGAGAGCTCCTGAAAGGCCGTTGCGCCAAATAAATGCGGTACCAGGCCAACGACGTTTGCGCCGCGCCACCAAGGGGTGAACAACGGCACTTTGTTGATGTCTTCAACCACAGTATCAAAGCGCTGTGACATCAGATGCGCGTGCCAATAGCCGCGGGCCTTGAGCGCAAAGCTCTGACGCGTGCCTACGCGATGCACGTCGATGCCATCCAGCTCAACCCGAGGTGCGCAACTGGGCCACCCGCCGCATAAAAGCGTGACGCGATGCCCTTGTTGAGCCAACCGTCCAAAAATTTCATGCAAATGAATTTCCGCGCCACCGGCCAGGGGGTTTTCGCGGTCTTGCCAATTCACCACTGCAATAGTGAGCGGTCTTTCCCCCTCACTCACAGCTTGCCGAGCCGTCGTGCATAGGCATCCAGCACGCCGTTCACAAATCGTGCGCTGCGCTCCGTTCCAAAGCGTTCCGCCAGGCGAATAGCTTCCTGCAAAATGACTTTGACGGGCGCATCGTCGCGCTGAAATTCCGCGGCTGCAACGCGAAGCACGCTTCGCTCAATTGCACCGAGTCGTTCGAAACGCCAATTCTCGGTGACGTCGGTGAGTGCCTTGTCGAGTTCGGCACCGTGTTCGGCAACGGTTGTGATAAGCTGAGAAGCAAACACGCGCTCCTCGGGCAAAATTGAAAGGTCGTCGAACACCTGCGACGCTATTCGCTTGAGTTGCGTGAAGTCGCGCATGTCAGCGGCGTACAGCGCCTGCAATGCGCGCGCACGACCTCGCGTTTCAACACGTTCCTTGTACTCGCGACGCTTGCGCTGCTTGCCCGCTTGTCTGCCCGCAATGAGTGGTTCCTGCGTCGGCGCATCCCAGAACGCGTCGTCGCGCAAGTTTGATAAATCGCCCATCACTCGCTCTCGCTCGCTGTTTCGTTTTCGGTCTCGAGTTGGTCGAGCACATCGAGTAATTCAAGTGTTGCCAGCGCAGCGTCCCACCCTTTGTTGCCATGTTCGCCCCCAGCACGTTTTTTCGCTTGCTCCATCGTGTCGCAGGTGAGCAGTCCAAGTGCTACCGGTGCGTCGAAGTCGTGCATGGCCTGCATCAGACCGCGTGCCGATTCGCCGGCGACAATATCGAAGTGCGGTGTGTCGCCGCGAATAACGGCACCAACGGCAACGACACCGTCGTAACGACCGGTACTCAATGCTTTACGAGCAGCCAGTGGAAGTTCCCACGCGCCCGTCACCCAGATGACATCGATGTCATCGAAGGCCACGCCGTGTCTCGTGAGTGCGTCGAGTGCGCCTTCGGAAAGCGGACGTGTGATTTCTTCGTTGAAGCGACTCGCAACCACAGCGATTCGCCGACCTTCTCCGTGCGGAGTGCCTGAAAGTTCAGCCATTAGATAGCGAAAAGATGGCCGAGTTTCGTGCGCTTTGTTTCGAGATAGTTTGCGTTGTCGGCGGTTGATGGGGCTTCGAGTGCAACGCGATCAGAAATCGTCAATCCATATCCTTCAAGGCCCACCAGTTTCTTGGGATTGTTGGTAAGCAAGCGGATACTGTGCACGCCAGTGTCGAGCAGAATTTGCGCGCCGATGCCGTAGTTTCTCAAATCGTCCTTGAAGCCGAGTTGCTTGTTCGCTTCGACCGTGTCGGCGCCTTTGTCCTGCAGCTCGTACGCTTTGAGTTTGTTCAACAGGCCGATGCCGCGCCCTTCCTGATCGAGATAGACAATGACGCCCCGTCCGGCATTCTGAATGAGGCGCATGGCCTGATCGAACTGCCAGCCGCAGTCGCAGCGCTTGGAATGAAACA
>JBDUAX010000243.1:0-6951 GCA_040004455.1 Gemmatimonadaceae bacterium | reverse complement strand
CATCCGACTTCACGTCGGCAATGGCGACATTGATCACGGAGACTCCATCGGCTCCGCCCAAACGACTGACGAGTGCGGTGCCCATGGTAATCGGTCCAATGCAACGCATCGGAACGAGCGCAATGAGCGTGCGCACACCACGTGCACTGAGCTGCGCAAGCAACTCGACGTAACCACCAGCGCAGTTCGTGTGCCCCGATTGCACAATGCAGTAGTCCCCGTATTCAGGGTCGGTCACACTGATAGTGCTGCGATCCTCGTTGCTGTGTAGCCCCTTCGCGCCCGCGCTACCCGCGTCAATTTCATCTTTCAAGTGACGCACGAGTTCCAAACGCAATTCGCGTTCAGAGAACAACGACCGATTTTCGGAATGCGTGAGCACCGCATTCTCATTCAACCCATGCGCGCGCAGCACGCGCGTGTGATACTCAGGCAGCGCGTTCACGCGCGCGAGATACCGACCGACGAGTTCAGTCGCGAGTCGCTCGCGCGTCGATCGATCGGGAAGATCGGGGCGCACGAATTGCAAATCGTCAACGAGCACTACCAATCGCGCGCGGCGTTCAGGAACACCCGCCAACGCTGCACACGCTGCAGCCCATGAAAAACGCGTGAAGTCCAGTAATTCGCGCGGTGCATTAACTGGCAGTTCGCGTTCGTCCAACAGATCAACAGCGTCAGCACCCGACGTAAAAATTGCGTAGTGCCCCGCAAGAATTGCTACTTCACCCGGACGCGCTGCGGAAACTTCAGTGCGCAACCAATCGGAAAGGCCGGAAAGCGGAATAGAACGGCTCACGCTTTCCTCGCTTTCGATTCGCGCACCGCAGCTTCGGCTAAACGGGCAATCGTGTACGAACACATCCACTTGGTTCGATCCCGCTCTGACCACTCAAGCCCTGTTGCAAAGTGCGGAGTGCCACCGCGCTCGAATCCTTCGACAAACCCCGACGGTATGAGATGTGTGCGCGTATCAAACACCGATGCACCAGGCGCACACACGGTCCATGCACTCTGAAAGCGCTGCAACACCGCAGGCTTCGTGCACACTGCATTGCTACCGTTTCGCATTTCAATCATTTCCGACGCCTTGCCACGCACCAAATTCCGAATACCGTCAATTGGAAACGTTGGTGCAAGCAACCCCTCCTTCCCCTCCAACTCCGACAACGCCGACGACGGCGCCAACACTCGGCTCGGCGTTCGCGCGGTGGTGCTGTGCCACGATCTCAATGACGCAACATCCTCCGGAACTCCGCACAGCAACAGCAATGCGGTATTCACGGCGCGCGTTACAGCGCCGGTCACTTCTTCCGGCGTGCGGCGAAATTCTTTTCCCAATCGATACCAACTCAAATGCTGCACCAGCGTAACGATGTCCGCGATCACATGCTGCCGAGCAAACCGGTCGTCCGCACTTGGCGCCAAAGGTGTGGGCGGCGGCGCCCACCCATGTGCCTCATACAATTCACACGCCTTCTCGTCACTTCCGGAAACCCGGCGCAACAACGAATACGCAACAGGCCCGTACGGATAGAACCAATGATGCGCCAACAACAACTTCATCACGAGCTGCACCGACTGATCGCACGTTGGATCGCGCGAAAGTTTCTGCAGCGCAACACCAATGAAGTCGGCTTGCCCTTGTCGACCGCCCAGCAAATGCGTTGCGCGAATATCCAATAGCTCTTTTCCAATGAACATTGCGTAATCAACGAGATTCGAATATTCACGCACGGCCTTCAAATCTTCCGCGTCATTGCTGCTGGTCAATGTGAACACGGTTCCCAACACGGGAATGCGACGCGTTGCCAATACCTCGAACGAATGCACACTCGGTGCGAGCGCGAGATGATGAATAAAGCGCCCAATAGGCGGCCCATCGCGCGAGTCCGCTTCAAAGCCGTAGCGCGCACTCTCAACGGCTATCTGTGCTTCGCGAATGTCGCGCGGCGCATTGCGACGGCGAAAATCTCGCGCGGCCGCCTGATCTATTTCCGCCGTTTGCTGCGTGCGACTCAAACAGTGATCGGCGCTCTGCAGAAACGAACCGGTACGACCGGCCTTCGCGCACGTGAACAACAAATCTCTTTCAACGGCCGCGGCGCTTGCCGGTACAGGGCCCACGTCGTAGAGAGTGCCGGGTGAATCTTCGAGGAGCTCAGGGCGTCGAAGGGGTTGAAACAAATACACCGAGATACGAGCCTCGCATGGCAACAATCCCTCAACAAAAGCAGTCGCGGAAGCCCGCTCCTGCTCGGCCACGTCCATCAGCGGTGAGGTGGTCTGTGATCGCATCTTCATGTGGTTGAAAAGGTTATGGAGCTGGCTCTGGAAGAATCCAGAGCAAGAAATACGAAAAGATTTCTGGGAACATTTGCCTGAAGATATATTTGATCTTACGTCCGACGGTCGGTGGACCACAATAGAAAGCGGGGGCCTCAGTTTTCCTGAAGCCCCCGCAATCTGTGCTCGACCTGTCAACTATTTGCTACAGCGGCAGCTCAAAAGCCGGCGGCGCCGGTCGAGTGGTAAAAAATTGCGCACGAGCAGCAGGCGTTGGCGACGACTGTTCGTACGCCGCGCGCCATCGTCCACTGAATTCGTCGGCCTCGGCGGTTGGCACCAAAGCCCACACGCTGCCCCCAAAACCCGCACCAAACGCGCTCGATGCAATGGCACCAGTTCCCAATGCTTCCCGCACCAACGAAATCGTTTCCGGAACCTGATTTTCCAACGCGCGTTCGGCGCCCGCCTGCGACTCGGCAACATACCGGCCGAATCCGGTCCAGTCACCGCGCGCCGCTGCCTCGGCCGCCATGGGCACGTTGACGTTTGTCTCAGACTGGAATTGATCGAGACGCGCCAGCAAATGCCTGGCGGAGAATTCTTCCGTTGCGCCTGAACGCGCGATGGCTTGCAGTTGCTCCGATGCATCAGCCGCGCTGTTCAAGGCATCTGCCAACGTCGCATCGCTTCTGCCGGTTGCGGTATTCCAGATTTGCAGCAGATGACGCACGGTGCGCGCCGCACGATTGTAGCGCTCGCGAACTGCACCAATTTTCGCCGCGACGACGCCGCTTACTGCGATGACAAATACCAGATCCTGCGGAAACGGTACCCATTTCTCGTGACGCACTGGCGACCAGGCGAATTGGCCGAGCATGTTGGCGGCGCTGCAGAGAATCGCGGTGTGATCCTGCGCGCCCCCCATCGTACCAACACCGGCCTGTCCAGTCAGCGGGCCGAACGTCAGTCCGTTTTCGAGGGCACCCAGGTACCCTGCCAGCGCGAGTCTGTCAGGTAACACCGCGCGCCAGGTGTGGAGTGATTCGAGACCACTAATGCCGGCAACAGCGAGTGCTAATCCAACTACCAGCGCGCTCGAACTGCTCACACCCGCCGCTGCCGGAAGATTGCTCGCAATGGCTATGTCGCAACCCAACACGTCAGCGCCAAAGTTGCGCGTAAAGCGGCGCGCGACTGCGCTCAGATAAACGTTCCATGGCGGGCCGCTCGGAGTCGGTGACCGCACATCCAGTGGCATGAAAATCGCTTCGCGTCGCGTTGCGTCGCGCACAACAATGGAACGATCAGCATGTGGTCGAGCGACAATGACAACGCCACGTTCGACGGCGCATAACAATGAGCGCCCCCCCGCATAGTCAACGTGTTTACCCAGCACTTCAATTCGGCCAGGCACCACCCATTCGCGACGACCATCAACCGGTACGTGCACATCGTTCAAACCCTGATGGGCGTCGCGGAATAAATCCGCATACCCCTGAGCGGAATGTTCAGGCAGCCCCTGACTCAATAATGCTTGCAGCCGAGAGTTCGGGTCGCTCAAGGTCTCGGCTCGATGTTCGCCAGACGTTGGGCGACTGCTGAAATATCCGTGCGCTGAGACAAATCCAGCACTCCCGCGTGAAGTTTTTCTGCACGCACAACGACGCCTTCCCTTACGGCCAGCGCGACGGCTTCCGGCAATTCGTATTCCCCTCGGGCGGAAAGTGATACTCGACGACAGGCGTCCACCAGCTTCGGTGTCACGTGCCAACAGTTCATACCAACCCATCTTGCTGCCGGAGCATTCAGATCGAGCGATGCGCCGGGTTTTTCGATGATTCCAACCAGTGTTCCATCTGATGCAATGTCGAGAATTGCAAACGATCGCACGCGCTCAACATCAATGTTGCTTTTTTTGACAAGCGTTTCACGATCAAACGCAACAACGCCTGCATCGTTGAGATTCGCAAGCAGCCGGAACGCTTCGACTGGATAATAGTTGTCGGCATTCAACACGAGAAACGAGACATCCCCGAGAACCCGGGCCGCTGCAACCACCGCATCGGCGGTTCCGAGCGGTTCCGCCTGCTCTGCAAATTGCACGCGTACACGTATTGGACGTGACGTCTGCTCGAAATATTCCCGCACAGCGTGATGTTCCGGGCCAATCACGAGCACAACATCAACAATCCCTGCATCAGCCAAAGCAGACAGCACATAGTCGAGAAATGGCCGCCCCACTGCAATCATTCCTTTAACGCCTGCGTCGGCCGCACTGGCTTGATCGGCATTCAAACTGACAGTACCATCGGCACGTCGCATGCGTTTTCCAAGTCCTCGTGCCAGAATCGCCGCTATGTGTGTCATCGACAATTCGCCGGGCCGATTAACCTATCTGATAAGAAAGTGGCGGAAGCTTGTCCCACGAACCACGTGTGAAGTCGGGGAATGATTGTGGAGCGCTGCCCTTGGCGACTGACTTTTCGCTGAGGGGCCCAGGCACACTCCACGCGGCCGCGTCATACACATCAAAATCGGGCGCCAGCCCTTCTCGCATGCATTGAATGAGTCGATAGCACATGATGAAATCCATTCCACCATGTCCGCCCAGCTTTTTCGCGAGTTCGCCAACGTGAGTCCACAACGGGTGCGCGTAATCTTTTTGAAATGCAGAGAGTGGCGACCACTGTTCGCCCCCCTTCGCCCCATCGAGGTACACGCGTGGTGGGTAGTCGTTAAAGATCCCCTTAGTTCCCTGTACGTTGTTGAGGCGTGAATAAGGGCGCGGGTTCACGACGTCATGCTGCAGCAGAATTGTGCGTCCCTTCACCGTCTTGATCAGCGACGAATTCAAATCGCCTTCGATGTATTTCTCCTTCCACTTCGGATCGTTCTTGTCGGCCACCGTCTTTTCGCGGTACAAGCTCAAGCCACGCTCGGGAGTGCTCATCGACACCATGTAATCGAAGCGATCACCGCGGTGCACCCCCATATACTGCGCCACTGGCCCCAATCCGTGTGTCGGATAGAAGTTTCCGTTGCGTTGCGTGTGCGGCTTCCGACGCCACAATCCTTCGCTGTCATTCTCATTCAGAATTGAACGAAGATCGTGCAGATACGCGGCTTCACCGTGCAGAAGCTCTCCAAACAATCCGTCGCGCACCATACGCAACACGGTCAGTTCGCTTTCGCCGTAGCAGCAATTCTCCATCAGCAAACAATGTTTGCGCGTGCGCTCCGACGTATCCACCAACTTCCAGCAATCATTCACGGTTAAGGCGCTCGGCACTTCCGTGGCCGCGTGTTTGCCGGCGTTCATCGCGGCTAACGCAACTGGGGTGTGAAATTGCCAGGGTGTAGCGGTGTACACGAAGTCGATGTCGTCACGCTTGACGAGATTTTCGAAATCGCGTTCCCCTTTCGTGAACAGCGCGGGCGCTGGCTGCCCTTTTGCCGTCACCATTGCTGCGGCTTTCGCAGCGTGCTCGGGCACGATGTCGGCGAGCGCGGTAATGCGAACGCCTTCAATTGCGAGTAGCTCGCCAAGTACCGAACGACCACGCAGGCCTGTGCCGACAATTGCAATGCGCACGACGTCGTGCTTTTCAAATGGCACGCCGAGCATTCGCTTTTGATCGGGTGCAGGAGGCGGCGCAAGATCAACGCGCCAATCGTCGGTTGCGGCCAGCAGCCGTGCCGGCGCGCCAACAATTGCACCGGCGGCAATCGTCGCACCAGCGGCCGCAACGCGCGTAAGTAATTCGCGACGCGTTACGGCATTGGCGTCGGCTAATGCCTCGTCGTTACTCCGTTCATCGTTCATCGCACTCAACCTTGTGTGTCAACACGCACTTCCGATTGATCGCCGACGTTTACTGCGCCGTTTACGCCGTGTACTACTGTCCCGTCTCCAATGAAGGAGTCGTGCAACTTTGAATTTTCGATGTTCGCCTTCTCGCCAATTACGCAATCGCGAATTGTTGAGTTGCGAACAACGCTGCCCTTGCCCAACGAGATATTCGGGCCGACAGTGGAATGCTCAATTGTCACGTCGTCTTCGATGTAAACCGGCGCAATAATGTTGGCACCGGCTCCGAGTTGCTTCGGCTGACGCGCGCGCCCCTTTTCCAACATCGTGCGATTGGTGGCGAGCAACGTCTCGAGCTGTCCCGCGTCGTGCCATCCTTCAACATCAACCACTTTGATTTTCGCGCCCTTGTCAATCATGTACTGAAACGCATCGGTCAAATACCACTCGCCTTTGTTTTTCGGCATGGACAGTACATGTTCGATGCCCTCGTACAGCAATTTCCAGTTGCGAATGAAATACAATCCAATGTTCGCGCGCTTTGAAATCGGTGTCTTGGGTTTTTCGACGATTTTCGTCATGAAACCATCAGCATCGGTCACCACTACGCCGAAACGCTGGTAGTCCTCAACTTCCATCGTCCAGATAATGCCATCGGCGTCAGTGCTGTGAATGATGGAAAGGTCCGCGTCAAAAATTGTGTCGACAAAAATAATAAGAATGGGTTCATCAACCCACGGTCGTGCCAGATTCACGGCGCCTGCAGTACCGTCCTGCACTTTTTGTTCGACAAACACGCTCGGAAAATCATACGCGGTTCTTGCGAACTGTTCGACTTTTTCCTTGAGGTGGCC
>JBDUAX010000242.1:0-6963 GCA_040004455.1 Gemmatimonadaceae bacterium | reverse complement strand
CAGAGCGGTTGCAAGTTACGTTCGCGCTATTGAAGAGAATGAATCGGCCGGCGAAGAAGTTGACGTCGCACTGTTCAACAAAGTCGGCGATCTCACCCTTCGCGGCGGGCGCGTAACCGAAGCAGTCACTTACTACGAGCGCGCTGTTGAGCATTACGTAACGAGCGGCCTGTACGACAACGCCATTGCGCTCTGTAACAAGATTCTGCGGAACGCGCCGGGTCGTTCGAATGTGTATTTCACGCTCGGTCGCATTTGCGGTCGCAAGGGACTGCGCAGCGACGCCACGCGCAACTTCCTCGAGTATGCGACACGCATGCAACAGGAAGGAAAAATTGATGAAGGCATGCGCGGACTCGCCGAAGTTGCGGACCTCATGCCCGAACTCACGGAAGTCGGACGTCTGGTTGAAGAGCACGCAGCACGGGCCGGCATCGCCTTGCGTCGCCGCACCACGCCGACTCGCACCGCCGCGCAGTCTGCAGCGGATGCGCCGAAAAACTTGTTTGGCATGTCGAAGGATTTGGTGTTCCTCGACATCGATTACGACGCGCCGAGAGTTGCTCCGACCTCCCGAACTCCAGCATTGGCGCCAGTCGTGGAAGCGAGAACGAAAACATCCGCGACTCACGTCGTTATTCCACCCCCTGCTGGCGTGGAGGCAGTTGATGAACAACCAGTCGGAGCAACCGATGACGCATTTGCACAAATCGAAGCGTCAGAAATTCCATTCATCGACGAAGTAGACGAAGACTCGCTGTTCGCCGATGAAGCCGAATTGAACGCAATTGAGTTGGAAATCAGGAATTCAATTACGGCCGAAGCGGTCGCGAAGCATTCGAACGACGTTGAATCGGATGTTGCAATTTTCGACGGAATCTTCGAGGCCAACCGCGTGCCCGCTGCGCTCGAAGATTTGATAATCTTCGATCCGACGGTCGATGAACCAGCAATTGCCACCGGCGGAACCGGTGCAATTGTTGACGGCTCTTCGATTCTGAAACCGTATGTTGATACGTCAACGCCAGTGCCCATGTTGCCTGACCTCGAACCAACTGAGATCAATGCAACCGCTGCCGATTTGCAGGCGGTTGCTGCGGCCGGCACCATTCCCGATTTCCTGCATCGTGGAGCAGTGGACGGCCGGTCGCGCAACAATCCGACTCCAGTATTCGTCTCACCGATTCCAACGTTGCCGCACTTGCCCGCGATTGTCGGCGCTGCGAGCGATACGCCTGAGCGCAACTCGATATTCGGTGGCAAAAATAGCCACGACACAATTATCGTTGGAACAAGCAACACCGATTCGCCGGTCGTAATTGCTTCGGATGATGACGTGCAGTGGCTCACAATTGAAAGCGCTGATACTGGAGAACAGGGAGTTCAGTCTGAGTCATCGAATGAAGATCCAATTCTTCAGGAATCGAGCTCAGGTGGCATCGTCAACTATGCGGTTGCCCAGGAGTTGCTCGCAACGGTTGCAATTGATCCGCTCGACGGATTTACCAGCGAAGCTGAAGAGGTGCTGTCGTCACCAGAAGGCGACATCACGATCGACAATCGAATTCTTACCACCAACGACCTCCTTGTTGTTGAAGATGTCAAATCGTTGCCGGGTCTCGATGTCGACGGTTCGGTAGCGCAGGCAGAAAACGCAATTGATCGCGTTGGAGATCTCGAAGTTGAAGAATTCGAGCCATCAAACGACAGTCTCGCGCACTCACGCTTCGAGCGAGATGAATCGTTCGATGCGACGCACGCCGACTCTTTCAGCGCCGCCGACGAGCTGCCGCCGCTCATTTTCCCGATGCCTGCGCATGCGGAAATAGTGTCAGTTGCAAACGCAGCCGACACAACTGAGCCAGTTGACAACAGCAGTTACGATGAGGCCTTCAACGCCACCTTTGACGACGATTTCGGCAATGGTAGCGACGTAACATTCGATTCGTCGCTCGATGCATGTTACGATGCGACATTCGATGATGCGTATGACAGCACGTTTGACAGTGAGGAAGACAACGATCTCAATTCGGTTCCTGAGTCAAAAGTGGAGTTGCCGTTCCTCGTGCCAGAGGAACTCGACAACATTGTATTCATTGACAACATTGAAACCGAAAAGGTCGTTGACGCGGGAACGCGCGATCTCGACAACGATCTCGATCACCTGTTCGATGACGGCGGTGTGCCCACCGCAGTCGTTGCAGCTGAAGCGACGCTCGCGGCAACATCGCGTCGCGATGATTTGCAAGGAGCCGTCGGCTCGGAGCCAACCAATTGGACACTGCGCCGCAGGCTCGCTGAAGCCTTGTTCGAAGCCGGTGAACGTGACGGAGCGATTGCAGAGCTGAACATTGCGCTCTCAGGTTTCGAGCGCGACGAACAATACGTCGAAGCCGCTGAAATCGCAGACGAGTTGGTGCGCGTTGCCGGAGAGGAAGTCTCGCATCACCAGAAGCGACTCGAGCTTGCAATTCGCATGGCCGATCAAAATCGGTTGCGTGACGCGTATCTTGATCTCGCCGACACATTCGTGCGGCGCAGCGAGGATTTACGCGCCAAAGCAGTTTACGCACGAGTGCTGGAAATTGACCCCTGGGATGATCGCGCGCGCACCGCATTAGGAGATGCTGCGCCGCCACCTCCCGCGCGCCCCGCCGAATCCGCCGACGATCAACACGTTAACCTCGCCGACTGGTTGCGCGACGACGACGAGCCAGCGTCGACGCGCATGCGCATGCGTGAGCCGGAAATGTCCGGTGACGAGCAGAGTGACTTCAATTCGCTACTCCGTCATTTCAAGGAGGGCGTCGCTCGCTCACTTGGCGAAGAAGACTACGATAGTCACTATGACCTCGGCGTCGCGTACAAGGAAATGGGGTTGCTCGACGACGCCATTGGAGAATTCCAGAAGGCCTTGCGCAGCCGCAGGTACCGGCTGGCCGCATACGAGGCCCTGGGCCAGTGCTTCCTGGAGCAACAGAGCTACAAGGTTGCCGTGACCGTTTTGTCCCGCGCCCTGCATGAATCTGCGTTTCAGGAAGAGCAGCGGGTTGGAGTTTTGTACTTATTGGGTTTTTCGTGCGAGGCACTGCAGCGCTTTGACGAGGCACGGAGCTATTTTCAGCGGGTGTATGCCACTGATATCCATTTCCGTGACGTCGGCCAGCGCTTGGCAGACCTCGAACGAATAACTAGATGACACTCACCACGCGCACTCCGTCGGCACTCACTGCGGCGCTGCGCGATATCCAGACTCCAGTCGTAGCCCAGCTCACTCAAGTTGAAGCGGAGCTGTGGCGCATCGTATCTGCTGACGTCCCGCTTGTGCGCGATGTGCAATCGCACCTGATGCGCATGAAAGGCAAGATGCTGCGCCCGACACTCTTGTTGTTGAGCAGCGGCGTTGAGGAACAACGTCAACCGCGCGCAATCACGTACGCCGCCGTTATTGAACTCATTCATCTTGCTACACTTGTGCATGATGATGCGGTCGATCACTCCGCGCTGCGACGCGGGATGCCCACCGTTAACGCGTTGTTCAGTCACCAGGTTTCGGTTATCATGGGTGACTATCTGTACTTACGCGCGTTGAAGGAACTGGTTGCGCTCGACGACATTGCACCCATGCGCGCAATTACCGAGGCCTCCAACGAAATGACGCTGGGAGAAATGCGTCAGCTTTCTTCGTTCGATGCGTTTGCGTACACCGAACAGGACTACGAAACACTTATTCGCGCAAAGACTGCATCGTTGTTTGTTGCGTCATGTGAGGTCGGCGCGTTGTGTGGCGCTGCCCGACATCGCGATGCGCTTGCACGTTATGGCATGAAGCTCGGCATGGCGTTTCAAATTGCCGACGACTTGCTCGATTATACAGAAGCGCAGGAAATGACCGGCAAACCAAGCGGGCTCGATCTCAAGGAGCACAAGGTGACGTTGCCACTAATTGCCGCGCTACGTGAAATGCCCGGCAACGAACGTGGGCGCGTCGAAGAGCTCTTCCGAACTCTCGAGCCGGACGATGCCGCGGTCAGCGAAGTCATTGGCATTGTGCGTGAATACGGCGGTCTCGAATACGCGCGCCAGCGAGCCGACCATTTTGCCCGTGAAGCCGAAGAAGCGCTTTCGTCCCTCCCCGAGGGGTCGTCGAAGGCCTCGCTCGGCGATGCAATTTCGTACGCTGTGGAGCGGCGCTGGTAATGGCGAGCCGCGGACCTACCAAGCGTCGCCCGGTGTTTCACCTCATAGTACTGGCCAGCGGATTCGTGGTCGGGGGCCTGCTTACGCAAGTGGCCCGAATGTTTCTCCCTCATGGACCCGTCAAAGAGTTCCTGACAGCAGGTGTGATCGCCTCTGTAGGCCCTCTTCCGATAGATCTCGTTATATTGAAATTCGCACTGGGGCCGGTGGCTCTCGATGTGTCACTTCTCAGCCTCGTTGGTGTTGTGATCGCTTATCTCATCGCCCGATCCCTGTTCTAGGAGCCTATTATGAACTTTGGAAATTTCGGCATGGGCGAGATGCTCATTATTCTCGTCATCGTGCTTTTGCTGTTTGGAGCCAAGCGCATTCCTGAAATTGCCGGTTCAATGGGCAAGGGAATCAGTGAGTTCAAGCGCAACCTCAGCGACGCGCAGAAGTCGATCACGGAAACGCCGCCTACGACGCGGGCGAATGTTGGCAGCGGCGACGCTACGAGCGTCAACACGCCGCACGAAGAAGAGCGTCCAGAGCCAAAGCGCTTGCTGGGTTGATCAGCGGATTAAGCATAATGCGGACAGACTCAAGACGAGTCTGTCCGCATTTTTTTTCAACTTTAACTCTGCCCCCATTTATTTGAGCCGAAAAAGAAGCCCGCGCAATTCGCGCGGGCTTCTTTTTCATTTGCAAGGTCGTTTACGGGACCGCTTGGCGCCGCAATTGCGACATCACTTTCACGCGGTGGTCCTGGATCTTGTTGCTTTCGCGAAGGGCAGTGAGGTAGTCCTCTACACGCTGCTGCCGCATCTGCTGAGTGAGACCCGCGCGTTGCTCGGCCTTCTGTACTTCGAACGCCGGTTTGGTGGCCTCGATACGTGATTCAACGCGCATGACAATCATCGCGTCGTTGGCGCGCACCGGGTCGCTGACTTTGCCAATCGGAACAGTAAACGCTGCGCCGATTGCTTCGGTGAACTGGCCCAAACCCGGCACCAATTCGACGCGCGAGAACGGTTTCGTCTTTTCCACTGTGGCTTTTGCCGCGGTGGCCGCAGTCTCAAGCGATCCTGCGCGCGCTGCAGCCGCCAATGCCTGTGCTGCCGGAAGCAGCTTTTCAACGCGCTTGTCGGCCGCAATGTGGCGACGAATATCATCCTTCACATCGGCCAATGGCTGATCGCCACCGATACGAAGGGAATCGAGACGGACCAGATAGTAGGCATCCTGCGAATCAAGAAGATCGCTGGTCTCACCAACGTGCGAACCCGAGAACGCCCATGCACTGGCGCCTGGAACCGGTCGACCTGCGAACGTCAGAACATCCTTCTCTGTCGCAACGACAGACGCTGGCGAGAGACCCAGCTTCGTCGCCGCGGAATCGAACTTGGTTGGGGCATCAGTAACGCTGGCCGCCATGCTGGCCAACTGGTCAGCGCGACGATCCGTTGCGGTTGCACTTGAGTCACTTTGCGCAATGGGAATCAGGATGTGACGGGCCGTCAATGTGTCGCCCTTGCGCTCATCAAGCTTGATGATATGCCAGCCAAACATCGTCTTCACCGGCTGCGAAATCTCGCCCGGCTTGAGCGCGTTAAGCACCGTCTCAAACTCCGGCACGAACCGGCCTTTCGGACCTTTGCCAAGGCTTCCGCCCTGCTTTGCCGAAATGGAATCGGTCGACTCGCGCTTGGCGACATCTTCGAACTTTGCGCCGCCAACAATTTCCGCACGAATTTTTTCAATGCGCGATTTCGCGTCGGCCGAATCGGCCCCGGTTACTGCACGCGGAATCGTCAGCAACGACAGCACGGCACGACCCGGGCGCACAAACGTCTTCTTGTTTCGCTCGTAGTACTGGCTGATTTCCGCGTCAGTGACAGTTACGGCCGTGTCAGTGAGGCTCGTTGTGCGAAGTGAAACGAACGACACCACAGCCGTGTCGTGGCGGTCACGATAGATCTGCCAGAGGCGTTCATCGCTCAGGTACACATCGGAAGCGACCTGGTCGAACAGCTTCTGCCTTGGAATTTCCTGGCGATAATAATTCTCGAGGCCAGCGAGCATTCCAGACGCCTTTGTTTGCGGCGTAGAGAGCAAACGACGGTACTTTTCGACATCGAAACGACCGTCCGTCATCAGCTCCTGCGACTGCATTAAAGCTGGTGGCGGTGAATTTCGTGCCGCCGAAAGGATTTCGTCGTCTGATACGGAGATACCCCGACGACGATATTCCTGCCGGAGGAGAACATCGTTTACCAGTTGGTCATAAGCTTGGTCTTCAACGACTCGGCGCTCATCAAGGCTGAGAGCATGTCCGACCCGTTGGGTTTCCTGAGCTGCAAGATCTTCAACAGAACGTTGCCAGTTCGTCAGGAGAATGTCTTCTCCATTGACGGTGGCGACCGCGGTTGAAGTCGTTACGGCCGCGCGGCCAGAAAGTCCCGACGTTTCGTACAGCAGGAAGCTGCCGATGAACGCCGCGACGATGAACCACCAGATGTACTTCGCACTACTCCGCATGGATTGCAGCACCGGGCGGGAACTCCTTGGATCGAGTAAAACGTCACGAACACAGTCTTGAAAGCTAGACCGCGGAATGGGTTAAAAGCAAGGCAAAACACGACTTCCGCGCGTCCGTTTCGCATTCCAGCTTCACTTCCAAACCGCACTTTGCACCATCGCTTTACCACGACCGAGATCGCCGCACAACGCAATTGACTTCCCCGAATGAGGACGGCTAACTTGGCGCGCCATCCCGGCACG
>JBDUAX010000646.1:0-2097 GCA_040004455.1 Gemmatimonadaceae bacterium | reverse complement strand
GAAGTTGGTAACTCGATCATTTACAAAACACAGTTAGAAGGCCGAGTTGGTAATAGAGCTGTCGACGCCCTATTCACCATAAGGGATCCAGATGTTCTTCACTTGCACCGCGCGCCGCAAAAAGGCTCGGCCCTCGCCTTCCCGTGGATCTAACCACTCGCGCGACGTCCATTCCGTCCACGTACGCTTGAGATTGCTTGCAGATGCCCGCTCTACAACTGTCGCTCCAGACTGCGACCCAACATACCACACTGCACCCACATCGTCATGCTCGGCCAGCACACGTGACAAACTATCTCGCGGTCCAGTGACAATGTTTAGCGCTCCGGATGGCATGTCAGACGTTTCGAGCACGCTATAGAAATCGGTCGCGGCCAACGGAAACGCTTGAGACGGAATGGCAACCACGGTATTTCCGGTTGCCAGCAGCGGAGCTGCGAGTGAAATCAAACCAAGCAAGGGATACGGATCGGGGCACGCCACACCAACAACGCCGATCGGCTCGTGCATAGCGAGTGCGACTCCGCGAATAGGCACGTCGTGGACAGATCCGTCGTGCTTGTCAGCCCATGCTGCGTACGTGAACAAGCGGGAAATGCTCGCGTTGACTTCGCGTTTCCCGTGTTTGTCTGCTTGTCCCGTGAGCGTGCCAATGCGTGAGGCAAATTCTTTGGCACGCGCCGAAAGATTTTCCGCCACGTAATACAGGATTTGTGCGCGTTGATGCCCCGACAGCTTGCCCCAACCACTTCCGGCATGCGCGGCTTCGACGGCGTTACGAATGTCTTTGCGATTGCCCTCGCCAACATCACCAAGTGCGCGTCCACGCGCGTCACGAATTGCGTGACTGTACCCAGAGTCTGGGCGGTGCTGCTTTCCGCCGATGTACAACTTCGCCGTGCGATCGAGCACGGGAAGTGTTGCACCAAATTCGCCATCGTCGAATTCCGTTTCGTCAGCCGGTTGTGCAGTGTCGCTAGCTGTGTGAATTGGCGAAGGTGCATCACTCGCGACGCGCGTTTGCTTGAGATATTCCCACAAACCCTCGCGTCCGCCTTCGCGACCAAATCCCGATTCCTTGTAGCCGCCAAAGCCCGCCGAAGCGTCGAATTGATTTGTGCAATTGACCCACACCACGCCCGCTTGAACTTTCGGCGCAATGTCGAGCGCGAGATTGATGTTCTCTGTCCAAACGCTGGCGGCCAATCCGTACGGTGTGTTGTTCGCCAGCGCGACGGCTTCGGCTGGTGTTCGAAATGTCATCGCGACGAGAACCGGTCCGAATATTTCGATCTGCGCCACTGTTGATGAGGGCGACACGTCGGTCAGCAACGTCGGCGGATAGAACCACCCGTCCTTAGGTGTTGCCCATGACGGTTGCCAGCACGTTGCGCCTTCGCTCACCCCTTGCGCGACTAATCCGCGAATGCGTTCCAACTGCACCGGTGCAACAATCGCACCCATATCGATCGATTTGTCCAACGGTGAACCAACGCGCAAATGCTCCATTCGCGTGCGCAATTTCGCCATCAAATTGTCCGCAATGCCTTCCTGCACAAGCAGGCGCGAACCAGCGCAACACACCTGCCCCTGATTAAACCAAATCGCGTCGACGACTCCCTCAACAACGCTATCGATATCGGCGTCTTCAAACACCACGAACGGACTTTTCCCACCTAACTCAAGGGAGAGCCCCTTCCCGGTTCCGGCAGTTGCAATGCGAATGGCGCGACCCACTTCAGTACTGCCAGTAAACGCAATTTTGTCGACGTCCTTGTGATCAACAATTGCAGCGCCGGTTGCTCCATCACCAGTTACAAGATTGAAAACACCGGGAGGTAAACCGATTTCTTCAATCAATTCTGCAAAGCGCAACGCAGTGAGTGAAGTGAATTCAGCGGGCTTCATCACGATGGTGTTTCCGGCCGCGAGTGCCGGAGCAACTTTCCACGCAAGCATCAGCAGCGGAAAATTCCACGGAATTACCTGTCCAACAACGCCGTAGGCGTGGTAACCCGCAAACTCTGTTTCGAGAAGCTGCGCCCAACCCGCGTGATGATAGAAATGACGGGCAACCAATGGGATGTCGATGTCGCG
>JBDUAX010000241.1:0-6972 GCA_040004455.1 Gemmatimonadaceae bacterium | reverse complement strand
CAACTTCTTCGAAACCGTACCAGCGAATATCGGGTTCATTATCACGAGCGAATCGTCGAGGCGGTTCACGTAGACCCCGAACCGTGTCGCATATCGACCACACCGACGGCCTTCAGGGTCTTGAGCGCCTCGCGCACCGTTGGGGCGCCGACCGAAAATTCAACGCCATATCGGCGATGGAAGGCAGCCGCTCCACGGGCACGTAGGCCCGCTTCCGAATGAATTGACGTATCTGTTAGGAAAGATCGTCAGCCAACCCAAGGCGCGTTACTGGCTGAATCATGTCACTCATGCTGGGCATGGGACTCTCTTTCAAGCATTGGTTGGCTGCGAAATTTCGCAAAAAGAAGCGAGCAAATCACCTTATAATTTTATCTGTCCCGACGCAAGCCAGGGACGCTGCACGCGACATATTTCCTGCTGTCCACTCACCCCTCAATTCATGGCCAGCAAAACCGTCAAAGCCGCCATCATGCGTGCGCCGCACGCCCCTATCGAAATGGGCGAACTGCCTTGGCCCGAATTAACCCCGGGTAGCGCGATGCTAAAGACACTGTACTCCGAAGTGTGTGGTACCGACGTGCATTTGCATCACGGCAAACTCGCAGGCGTTCCCTTTCCAATCATTCCGGGCCACGTATCTATTGGGCATCTGAGCGAAATCAGAGGCACCATGAAAGACATTTACGGTGTGCCTTTTAAAGAAGGCGATCTCGCGACATTTCTCGATGTGCACGAAACGTGCGGCCAGTGCTACGAATGTCTTGTGACCAAACAGACCACGCGCTGCGCATCGCGCAAAGTGTATGGCATCACCTACGGCACGAAAGACGGACCACTGGGCGGATGGGCCGATCACATCTGGATGAAAACCGGCGTGCGCATGTTGCGCGTTCCGAATGGTGTCGATCCCGCGCAATTCATCGCTGGCGGCTGTGGATTGGTGACATCGATGCACGCTGTTGAACGTGCAGGAATTCGCATTGGCGATTCCGTCGCCGTACTCGGCGTTGGTCCCGTTGGACAAGCTGCGATTGCACTCGCCAAACTTGCAGGCGCCTATCCAGTTGTTGCAATTGGCGCACCCAACGCGCGACTGGAATTCGCGAAGCAGATGGGCGCCACGCACGTCGTGGGTCTCGACATCCCGCCGGCCGAACGCGCAGCAGCCGTTCGCGAAGCCAATGGCGGACGCGGCGTTGACGTCGTGATCGAAGCGGCCGGCGTTCCGGACGCGGTGAGTGATTCACTCGACATGGTGCGCGACGGTGGGCGCGTGGTGATCGTTGGCCAATACACCGACGGCGGTGATGTAGCCATCAATCCGCATCGGCAAATCAACAAAAAGCATGTTGAAATTCGTGGATGCTGGGGCAGCGATTATTCACATTTCCATCAGGCGCTGCAAATACTCGCGCATCAGGGGCACAACCTGCCTTGGACGAACGCCATCAGCAAACGCTACTCACTCGAACAGGCAAACGACGCACTCAGCGCAGTTGCCAATCGCGAAGTAGTGAAAGCGTTGATAGTGCCGAACTAGAAAAGCCTATTCGAGTTTGCCAAGTGTGAATACCAGATAGTCGGCGCGTTTGCGCATGCTCTTCGCATCGATCGTATCGAGATTGGGGGTCGGCACAATCGAAATTACGATGTGCCTGGCCCCTTTCGCGCGTTTCAGCGCACGCTCCGCGGTGCCCAGCGTGTAGTCGGTGTGAAACGAACCATTCATGTGAACAACGAGTGCGTTGTTGCCCGTTGTTTTGGCCGACGCAAGCGCACGCGCGACTGATTCGCCCATCGTTTCATCTTTCGTGCATTGCGCTTCGTAAAAGCGAAACGTCATTGCGTCTTGAGCGGCCTTCGCGGTCTTCACCGAATCCGCGTTGGCCGAGGCCGCCGCAGTTGGGCCACCGTGTCCACCGCTCATGACTTCACTGAACAACTTGAAGTAGTCGTCGCGAGGACACGAAATCTCGACCGCGACTTGCTGCGCGCGAATGTTGGAGTTGAGCGTGTCGAGTGCCTTCAAACCGCCGTGCGAAACCACTGAGGCCAACGGGCGTGGAATGTTGGCGGCAATCACGGGCCACTTGAGTAAACGCGCCAGTTCAACAAGGGGTCGGTAATCGTCCTGATAGTTCGGCCACGGGCGCGAACCGGCCAGAAATGTCTGCTCGTCTTTGGATCCGCTCAAGTACGCGTTCAAATCGTTTTGCACGTCGCGTTCAAACATCTCGAGCGACAACACAACCGGGCCGCCGCCAACACGACGGCGCGCGATGCCCTGAAGCAACGCCAACTCGAGCGCGTGTCCGTCGGTGTTGTCATGCTGCTCGCCAACAAACACCATTTCCGACGCATTCGCGCGTTCGGCAAGCGTCTCGAAATCAATCCACCTTTTTTTGTGCGAGTCGTAAACGCGATTGGGTACGTATTGGCGATGGCCTGTGGCCATTGTCGGGGGCTTCGCGGCTGCATTCTGCGCGATCGCTACGGCGGGTACATATGCGGAAGCGGCGATCAACACAGCCGTTCCGACACGAGTGGCAACTGAGAGAGTAGAATTCACCCTACTAAAATCTCGTGCGCAACCCCAACGTCAAGGTACGACCGGGCACTATGGTCACATTGTCTGGTTCGCCGCGCTGCAAATTGAACAGATTGTCGCCGGTTAGCACGGCAGTGAATTTCCGCGACAGCGTGTACGACACGTTTCCGCGCAACCGCGTTGCACCGTCATATTGCTTCCAGTAATTACGCAAGCGCGGCCCCGTAAACAATTTCGGGTCATTGTTACCCTCACGCTGCTGCGCGATTGCCAACTGGTCGTAGTTGATCCAATCCATGGCGCGTGCAATCGTCCACGATGTGTTGAACCGCGGCGATGTGTACGTTGCCATCAGACTGAACGTTTTCGCCGGCACTTCGAGCATGCGATCACCAATTCGCAGTTCACCACCGTAACGGATGGCAACGCGGTCTACGCGACTATCCACGAACGATGCGTTTCCTAGCAGTGAGAAACGACCAAGCGATGATGTCGCCTGCATTTCCCAACCGCGATTGCTGATTGCGCCAACATTTTGCAACTCGTACGTGATGCCCTGACTTAATTCCGCTTTGCCTGCATTGGCAGCAGTCGGTAACGCCACGGCCTGAATGAGACCGGTCGCGCGTTGATCGAAACGCGTCAGGTGCAATCCAAAATGAGAACCAAACAGCACGTCGGTTCCAAGTTCGTAGCCCGACTGTGCTTCCGGCTCGAGGTCGCGCAGTGACGCCAGCGACAATTTGGGAACACTACCGTTGTAAGAAATTTGCGATTGTGCGTTCATCCACGTTGATGCGCGCGTAATGCTGTTGCTGGGGCGAATACCCTTCCCGTACGAGGCGCGTAATTTGAACGTTTGACCGTCCTGCTCCTTTACCCACGCAGCTCCAAGCATTGGGAGCAAGCTGGTTTTGGCGTCGGTGTAAGAGCCGCTGCTTCTCTCAACACGCCCGCCAGCTGACAGGAAAAGAGAGTTCCGCCAGCTGTTGTTCACTTGCGCCAGCACTCCGGCAGTGCTGGTCCACACTGACTTGAGCTGAGCGAGCGAATTTCCACTTACCGACAAGTCACCACCACCGAATTGGTCATGCTCCTCCAACCCTTGCCGAGTTGATGATTGCTCAGCCCCGAACGTAAGCGTCGTTGGCATGTCACCCTCGGCCCCAAATCGCGCAACACTTCGCGCGGTAAACGTCGTGCGATCGGCCTCGCCGTGCGCCGCGCGCATCGATGCATTCGGGGTAAGCGGAATGGGAATGCCTTGCGTTGACACGCCATTTGCCCGGTATCCGTCAACGCCCGCAACAAAGGTGTGCGTCCAACGCTCTGTCTGCATCAGCGTGGCGGTGCTGCCGAGCGTGTACTGACCCACTGATTGCTCAGTGTTTGAATTCAAGGCGTGCGCAGACGAACCATTGTGCGTGTTCGTCAGCAACGGACTCGTCAATGCCCCTGTTTCTTTTCCTGCGTATCGCGCAATGCCGGTGAAAACGGTGTGGGAACCAACCAGTCGAACATCACCGTCAACGATCAACGACTGCGCGGCACCGCCGGGGATATAGTTGCCAACGGTCCCGTAGGTCGCACCCAAACCGAATGAGCGCCGCCCTGTACCGGATCGCACTCCGAACGAGTGATCCTGCACGAATGCTCCGTTCGGCGCGAACGCGCTGGCAGACACTCCCGCCCGCGTGCGAAACACGGATAAGGGCTCGCCCGCCCCCTGGCCATCGTGACGCGTGATGACGTTGACGACGCCGCTGATTGCGTCGGCACCATACAATGCTGCGCCTTGCGGGCCGCGAATGACTTCAATGCGATCGATGCGGTCGGGATCGAACTGCGTAAGAAAAAGTGGATTCGCAACTTCAATTCCATCGATGTAGATCTTGGGCGATGTGACGCCGAACGAACTCGCGCCGCGCACGCTACCAAATCGCCCAATGGCGTTGGATGGACTTTGCGTCCACATCCAGATGCCCGGTACGGCTCCATCAAATGCGCTCGCAAAAGTTGTAGCGTCGGCGCGCGACAGCGATCGTCCATCGAGCACATCCAATGCAAATGGCAACGCGCGTTCTCTCCCACCGTCGGCGGTGCCAGTCACGACAACTCGATCGAGCTGTCCAATTGCGCTCAGAATTTCCGGACCGCGATCGCTGGCGGTTGGGCCACGCGACGGAGCCAGCACCACGTTTTCACTGTCGAGCACTACCGCGTGCAATGATGTTTCGCGCAGGAGTTCGTTCAGCACCACACCGATCGACATGCGATCGATGCTCAGACACACTCGCTTGGTCGGCAGCAAATCGGCGCTGTAACTCAATCGCACGCCCGATGACGCAGCAATTCGATCAAGCGCAGTGCGCAGCGACAGGTCGGCTTCGGAAATCGTGATAGTACGATCGAGTGGCGCGGCAAACGTTGGCGAGGTTCCTTGAGCGATTGACGTACGCGACAAGCACGACGGCGTCATTGCGGACACCCTCGTACTTGCCACCAACATCAACGTCAGAACCCCTGTTACTGCTTTTCTGAAATTGCTGTCGCGGCGGTCCCTTCCTGAAAACCGCTTTTTTGCCGCTCTCATTCGTTTCAGTGTTTTAGCCGATCCCCCGATCGATTAATGAACGCTGTATCCCCGCTTCTCAGTGCCACTCCGCCCTTCATCATCGCGATTTTCTCCAACAACTTGCCCACTGACTCCCCAGCCAGTGCGTCGGCAGTGATGGATTTACTCGCCATCACTGAATCACGTATTACCAGTTCCACACCGTACCACCGCAGCAGGTCCGCCTGCACCTCGGCCAGTGATGCGTCCTTGTACGACAACTTCCCTGTAAGCCACGCCGACTCTTCCGGCGTCACTGCTCCCAACTCGGCCACCGGATTCCCCTTGGCCGACAGCCGCCCACGATCTCCCGCCTTGAGCTCGACGGGTTGGCTCTTCGCGTCTGGCGAGGCGTCGGTGAGCGACACCGATCCTTCCATAACGGAGACCAGTACTTCGGCCCGGGACGTTTGCTTTACAATGAATTTTGTGCCCAGGTCCTGGATGAGCGCTGTGCCCATTCGCACCGAGAACGGACGGCTGGCATCGTGCTTCACCGTAAACTGGCCGGCACCCTGTAGTTCGACGTCGCGCTTCCCCTGCCCATAATTGGCAGCCACGATCAGCTTGCTACCCGGCGCCAGAATTACACGGCTGCTGTCGGGAAGGGTGATGGAGTCCTGAACGCCAATCTTGCTTTCATAGGTGACAGCCAAAGTTGCCGCTGGAGCCTGTGATGACTTCCATTGGCTGACGCCCATTGCGGTCACAATCGATGCGGCCGCCGCCATTCCGGCAACCTGCCAACCGCCAAGCTTCTTTTGGGGCGTTGAGACAGCGGTGCGCTGCGGGCCGGTACGATTTCGAAGTACCCGCGCCGACGCTCCAGTTTGGCTCTCGGATTTGCTTAACTCCAGGACGGGTACCGACGTCTCCATACGAGCGCGAACACTACTCAGCGCAATCTCGACGTCCGCCGCCGATACCGGTGTGGGCTGGCTGGTGACTGAAGCGCCGGTAGCGAGAAGCTCGCGCGAGTAAATCGGCAACATCGCGTCGAGCGTTGCGACGACCTCTGTATGACCCGGATGGTCAGCGAACCATCGCCGCATTTCCGCGGCTTCGGCTGCTGAACTTTCCCCCGCCAGGAAGCGCGCGATGGCGCTCCATTGGTCGGCGGGTTCGTGATCGGAGTCTGGTTGCGGCAGGTGGTCGGTCATTGTCCTCAGGACACCACACGAGTTCGATACCCTACTCGCAGGATTCCAACGTGGTATGGCGGTCGTGCATTGCGTGAGTTGAACCTCAGCGCACGACGGGAATTTATCGGTTGTTGATGCAGTCTCATCAAGTTGTGCACCTCATAGTATACTGCCAGAACATGTCTGAACATGCCCGTGCCTCGCGCCGATTCTCGAACCCGATACTCGGGACAGCAAACGTTGACTGACGCAGATTTGCTGTCAGGTTTGCGGCGCGGTGAAACGTCAGCGTTCGATGTAATTTTTCGCGAATGGTATCCGCGTTTGGTGTTGATTGCCGATCGATTGGTTGGCGAACGACAGGTCGCTGAGGATCTCGCGCAGGAAGTGTTTCTCGAATTGTGGCGTCGGCGCGAATCACTCGCACTCGAGACAACAGTGCATGCCTATCTATTGCAGTCGGTTCGCAACCGTTCGCTCAATCACTTGCGACACGTGCACGTGCGTCGGCGCAGCGTTCCCGATGTAATAGAGATGGCCGGTTCATCAACGCCTGCGGATGCTGACGCTGTTGCCGCTGAGTTGGCAGTAGCAATAGAGGGTGCAATGAATGCGCTTTCACCCAGATGTCGCGAAGTGTTTCAAATGAGTCGCGAACGCGGTTT
>JBDUAX010000645.1:0-2101 GCA_040004455.1 Gemmatimonadaceae bacterium | reverse complement strand
AAGGCGCCAACGCTATCGACGTAGAAATTCGCCGGGTGCGCGTGGCGAATTCCCGTTTCAATCCGCTTTCCCTGGCGGTCGACTTCCCCGAAATACCTCACCATCCTCGGCCAACTCGTAAAACCGTATTCACGCGCAATCACAAGCTGCGCATCCGCAAGCTGAATGCTCTCTGGAGCACTCACATCAATCGTGTTGTGTCGCTCGCGCGCTCGACTCAGCGCGGCTTGGTCGCCAGCATGCAACTGACGAAGTAAAGATTTGGCTTCTTTTCGCTCGAACTCAATGTTCGGCGCGTCAAGTCATGACTTGAAACGTCGCATTGCGCTCGGCAATTGCCGCCTCGACATCGACACCACACAACTCTGCAATGCGACGACGTTCCGCGCTCGGCGATTGGCTCACAAACATCTCTCGCGCTGCTTCCCGCGCGCTTCCGTTTGACGAACCTCGCAAGTCGAGATCCGCGCCACCTCGAACAAGACACTCGACAACCGACACCCAACCGTTGCCAACTGCCAGCACAATAATTGGGCTTTCCCACAACATCGTGTCCACGGGGAACCCACGCGAAATCATGTAGTCAAGAACGCCAACCCGGCCATTCAATACCGCAATGAAGAATGCCTCCAGCAGTACTTCATCGTCTTCGGGTTCGGGAATTGCAGGAATGGCGAGCGAACTAACCGCATTGAAGTCGGGCCGATGCTCGCGTGCTGCAAGAGTGGGTTTACCATTCTTGTCCAGGAATTGACTTACCCCATCCACGTCGCCGAGTCCGGCCGAAATCCAGAGGGCGCGTTTTGCTAATTTGGTTTTGTGAGCACGTGCCGCGACGAGGTCGACTGCCTCTCCGTTCCAGTATCGAATGATGGCGTGCTCCAACACAGAGATTCCATTCGGTGCAAACCAGTTGGGATCTGCGCCGCGATCGAGGAGGTAACGCACGTCCTCTGTTCGCATGCTCATGTGGCCGCACAATTGCACATTCAACTCGTGCTGCACCTTGAAGCCCAACGTTTCCAACCAGTGCATGATGGAGCGCATCGCTTCTTGTCCGTGTTTGCGCTCCAGGCGCAGGGCATTGTTCATCAGAGTGTCGCCGCGCGCGGATTCGTACTTCGCTGGTCGCAGTAATTCCGGATTCTCTGCAACAACACACTTTAGCTCCTCCAGGTTCAGTGCGTCCATCGCCTTCGACGCGAGCTGCAGTGGAGTCGCGTTCCAGGAATCTTCGCGCGGATTGCGTTTGATACTCAGGCGTTCCAGCAGCGCGTTCCAATTCGCGCATCCGTTGCGCCGCGCAACAACCAGTTGCGCGTCGGCTTCGCTAACGATCGCCTTGAAAATGTCGTCAACGCGCATTCCGTAAAACCTTGGCACGTAGGCGCCCAGTTCACGAGCCGTTATCGCACGCTTATTGCGGTGTCTCGCAATGAGCCGACCCGCATCCTCTTGATAGAATTCAAGAGATCGCATTTCGCGATAGCCGGTCTCAATTCGCTTTGATTGTCGATCTACATCTCCGAAATACCGCACCAGTCTTGGCCAACTTGTAAACCCGTATTCACGCGCAATCACCAACTGCGCATCAGCGAGTTTAATGAACACCAGCTTTTCCGCATTCAGCCCTTTGTGTCGTTCACGTGCTCGGCGCAATGCATCGAGATTGCCGGCGCGTAGCTGACGGGTGAGGGCTTTCGCTTCTTTATGCTCGAACTCAAGGCTTGGCTTGGGCGGGAGCGACCGCAATTTGGACATGACTCCTCCTTTCGAAGTGGCCCATGTCCGCGATGCGGGCCCGAAAAGAAGGGTGAATTTTTGAGCGCTGATGCGATTGCTTCGGATGGGACCATCCCTTTCCGCGGACCGGTTGCGCTCCGAGGGCGCACGGGGATCTTCGCGAATTCCGAGGGAAACGTCAAGCCTCAGGGCGTCCTGGATACTGCGAGCCCCTATTTCACCGGCGGTTGCAACACCACGTTGCTGATGAAATTGAACGGAATTGGATAGGAGATCCCTGTCGCAACTTCCACAAGTTCGAGGCGATAGCCGGCACCGATTACATGCTCTCCAAGTAGGTATTTGCCATCCATTGTCC
>JBDUAX010000240.1:0-6987 GCA_040004455.1 Gemmatimonadaceae bacterium | reverse complement strand
CCGGTTTCGCGGCACCGAGTTCGTCGCGCGCATCACGCCACGCATCGAAATACGACTGCCGTACCAGAATTGGTGACAAACCGAGCAGCCGACAGCGTGCATATACGTCGGGCCACCAACCGTTGTCATACGCTTCGATCAAATCGATGAGTTGGCCAAGGGGTTGCTCGCGTTCAACAACGACATCCGAAAGCGCTTTTGAGAGTGCGATATGGCCTCCCAGGGAGGTCGCTGGAACGCCAAACGCGGAGTCCAGCGTGCTCGCCAAACCGGCCAGGAGTCGCACCCGTGGATGCGGCGCGCGGTCGAAACTATTGGCCAGCCGTTCACACATGCGCGCACGACGCAATGCGATGAGCGCGATTTCAATGTCTCCCGCAGATTCCGCCGCCAAGCGGGCTACAAACCCTGTCATCATGTTGAGAATCGCTTCACGACCGATCACGTTGAACGCGTGTTCCAACGTTCGCGGGCCACGCACTCCCATTGACGCCGAGCGAAATATGTGCAGCACTTCCGACGAAAGCCGTTGATCGTTGCGCACAAACACTTCAAACGTGTTGTCGGGAGGACGACCGTCGCTGAAGGCAATCATCATGGTCATGGCGCGCTTCGCGCCCGCCTCGGAGTCATTGCGTCGAACGGCACCGCGAGGCAACAAGCGCCCGGAGAAAAACGGAACACCCAGCGCAATGACGCGCTCGCGCGTGGAACGATCGTCAACTCCACGCGCGAGAGGTTTGACGCCAGCATGCAACAATTGCTGAATGCGACTGGCCAGCGTGAGCGCCGTAATCCGGGACGCATCAATTGAAACAGTGACTCCCTTTAGTGCATCCGGAAGTGGATCGCCTTCGGGAAAACCATCGAGACCAAAGCGAAATCCCTTCGCAACCAATTTCTCAATCGCGTGGCGTGTTTCCTCGTCTTCGAGCGCCTGCGTTGCGATAACAAAAACCGCGTCAACCGACGCATGGCGAGCCAGCGCGCCTTCGCGCACAAGCATGGGCGTAACCGGAACGTGTACCGGACGGCCGCCCGTGAGGCGAGGCAACGGCAGTGTGCTCAGTAGTTCAAGCGTGTCGCTCGCGTCTTCCTCACTGGAGGCAATGCCTCGCGTTCCGAGCAACGGATATGTTGAAAGTTCGTAGGCAACAACGCGGTCGCGAGGGTCACGAATTGGGAGCAGAGCAGCAAGCATGCTGAACCTTACAACGATTGCAACTCCGCAACAGGTGGCGGCTCGTGCGTTTCCGGGCGTGCGAGATGAGCGTTGAAGAAATCCCGTTCGCCGGTGACCTCGCGAATCACCCAGTGCGACAGCCATTTGGGCAATTCGGGACGCTCGCCTTCGGACTTCAGCTCGACCTCGGCCAGCACAAGATCGCGGTCGGTGAAAACGTCAATCTCCCACGTGTAGCCATCCTCACGAATGGCATGCCGGCGTTTGTAGACGCGCCGAGCTGCGGTGAGAGGCCACAATGCGTCGAAGAGCGGGCGCTCAGTGTCTTCCTGGAGTTCAATGCGCGAAAGTCCACCGCCAAACTTTACCGTGCGCGTAAAGCGCGAAACTCCAGTTGGGTACGTGCTTCGACGAAGGCGCTCACGCAGCGTTGTTCCAGGAAGCCAGCCCTGTTCAATGCGAATGGCGGGAGCGAGCGCCGCTTCAGGAGGGCAGCCGCGCAACAAGTATTTGCGTTCGATTTCGAGCGGCGCGCCGTCGGCGTTCACTGGCTGCTCTGAAACTAATTCGTGCGAGACCAGTAACGCGTTTTGAATTGCTTCTAACTGTGCGACGATCGCAATGTCACCATCGCGCTTCCACTCCATTGCGAACGCGTTGTAATGCGCGAGGCTCACATTATCGAGTTCGGTGGCGAGCGCCCAGAACTCCTCATTGCGCGCGCGTTCGGCCAGTAATTGCGCGTCGCGCATAGCGCCGAGTGTGTCTTGTGCACGCGTGGCAGTATCGTACAATGCGCTGATTTCCGGAATTTGCGAAATGAACGGCACAAGCAAGTCGCGAACCTGTTTGAGCATGCGACGAACGCGATGCAATTCGTCAGCATCGGCAACGCTTGAGGATTTGGCCAGCGCTTTGTACAGGCAACGCGTGACGCGATCAAGCGTGGCACTCAAGGCATTCGCGAAATACGCCGGCAGCGGATCAAGTCCAACAACGCCTTCAACGCGATAGCTCGAAAGGCTGTCTCTTAAGGCCGCGGTGTACGCATCAAAGTGTTTGCGAAACGCACGATTAATTCGACGGGAATTGTTGCGCGCCTCATTCAAGAGCGCGTCGCGCAACAGTAAGGCTTCGCGGCGAGCGTCGTCGGGCAACATTTCTGCTTCCGCGGCCAGCCACGCGCTCGCGACATCGGCGTCGCGCGCTTCACTCATGACTCGATTGAGTGCGCGCAGGTTCGCCGCATCGCGTTGGCGCGCGCTACCGGAGAGTAAGGTGCGATAGTGCCTGAGTGCTCCGCGCAGGCGACGCGTTTCCACCCGCGCGTCGTGCAGCGCGTCCGCTGCTTCGCTTTCCGCGTGTGCGGCATTGGCCGAAACGCTTTCGTGCCAGCGGTTACGGGCACGGTGCAGGCGATGCAACCACCAAAGCGAAACGATGCGCGCACCGATGTGTGCCGGTTGCTGCAACGCCGTATTCAGCAGCGAACGCAAACTGTCGTTCGTCGATGCCGTGTTATCCAAATTGTTCACGAGCTCAGGTTTCATCCTCGGCCGACACGCTTACCTCGGCGTGTCCTTCTTCGGTGTAGTAAACGGAAACGCGCCATGGCTGGCAGCACACCTGGCAATCTTCGACATAGTTCTGGTGCGTACCCGACCCCGGATCGAGCGCGATTTCCACGGCCTCTCCGCAATAGGGACAGTGTACTTCGGTTGAGACGTCGGCAACGCCGTCCCCCATGGGAAATTCGTCTTCGAGATCAAGCTCATCTTCGTCGGAGCCGAGTGCGGCGTCGAGCTCGGCTTCGAAGGCGGAGTTGTACGCTTCTTCGTCTGATGGATCTTGCTCGTCGGGCTCGGAATTGAAATTGGGACTCATGTTTTGATACGGGTTTGATACGTGTCTGGCGCTCCCGAAAGCTAAACAACTGCGTAACCCGGCACTTTCCTGGCGGATCATGGGTATTCCGACCCAGTTTTTGCGCGATTAAGGTAGACACTTTTCGCGAAAGGAGGTCGTACTGAGCAAAAGCTCGACCGCATCCGCGCGCGAGTCGCACTTGTCGGCTGCAAACTCCGCACGGTTGGTGCCGGGTCGTAGCTGGCCCCAACAATACGAAACTTCGACCCCACCACAAACACAATGTCCATTTCATTAAGCCGTATTTTTTCAAAACGTGATGTTCGTGCGACGTCGCGCGGGCGCTGGCAGCGCTTGTCAACTGTGGTCGCACGATTGTTGTCGATTGCCGCAACGCTTTTTTTGGCCCCGATGATTGTGCAGGCGCAACAACGCGTGCTTACGGGCGTTTTATCCGGCACAGTTGGCCTGGCGGTTGAAGCACCGCGCGGTGATTTCGCGACCAACGTGGGCAAGGGATTCGGAGTCAATGCAAGCGCGTTGGTGCGAATTGATCCAAAAGCAATCATCAATGCGCGCGCCGATTTTTCATTCGTTGGCTATGCCAGCAGCACGCGTCGCATTCCATTGGCGGGCAGCGGAAGTCTGGTGAAGCTCGATTTACGAACGTCGAGCAGCATTATTTCTGTGGTCGGTGGCCCGCAGCTGCTTGGTACGCGCGGTGTGTTCACACCGTACGTCTCCGCGCTTGGCGGGTTCTCCTACTTCTTTACTGAAACGTCGGTGGAAGGGTCGGACAATACGAACAGTCCGTTCGCTTCGACGAACAATTCGGGGGATGCGTCGCTCGCGTACGGCGGCGCGGTGGGTGCGTACGTGCAGGTGTACAAGAGGCCGACACGGGAATTTCGTATTGAGTTTGGCGCGAAATATCTGCGGCACGACAATGTGCAGTACTTGAATGATCAGCGGGTTGAGGCGGCGTATCAGAACAATCGCGACCCGGTTCCGCTTCGAGGGCGGGCGGATTTCGTGACGTATCACGTGGGGTTTAATGCGGTGCTGTTTTAGTCGACGAGCACGAGCGTAACAGCAAATCCGCGTTTCGCCGTTGCGGTTTAGCGATCTGCCCTCAATCGCGATCTTGCGGAACCGGCCAAGCCGACGAATATCTCACCGACCAATACTCGAATTTCCTGAAACGGGGGGAAACATGAAACACCTCGACGGCACGTGGGTCGTCATGGCGCTGGAAACGGACGGAAATAAAATTCCGGCCGCCATGATCGGCGAATCGAAAATTATTGTGAGTGGCGATCGCTTCACGACCGTTGCGATGGGTGCATCGTATGCGGGCAGATTGAGCATCAATGAATTGGTCACGCCTCACACCCTTGATTTGCATTTCGAAGAAGGGCCGCATGCCGGAATCGCATCGCTCGCGATTTACAAAATGAAAGGCAACGACTGGACAATTTGTCTTGGGTTTGCCGGCAATGAGCGTCCCACGCAATTCAAGACTTCACCAGGCAGCGGAAACGCATTGGAAATACTGACTCGAGATTCGACCGCGAAACTTTCCGGTGCTAAATCAAAAGCAACAAGGACTGCCGTCCCGAGCAGCGCACCAACGTCCCCGTCGTCCGAAATGAACGCACGTGTTGCCGACCCCCAATCAAAGTATCCGGACGAGATAAACGCACTTGGTGGTGAGTGGTCCGCACAAGCCATTGTCATGAATGGGCAGGCCTTGCCCGTTGAGTATTTGAAAGTTGGTCGCCGCATTGCAACAGGTAACGAATTGAAGGTGACAATGGCTGGGCAAGTTCAAGTGCACACCGGTTTTGTCGTCGACCCAACACAATCACCCAGGCACATCAACTATTTCGATCTCAAGAATCCGAAAAATGGATTCACGCAATTCGGTATTTACGAACTGACCGGAGCCACTCTCAAAGCGTGCATGGGCGGTAAAGGTATGGCGAGACCGACTGTGTTCGAATCAACGAGCGGTGACGGGAACACGTTCAGCGTTTGGAAAAAGAATTAAACTAGTCGTCATCACCACCACGCCTGTCGCGCTTGGTATTCGACCGTTGCTTTTTCTCCGTTAACCGGCGCTCCACCGACGACCGCGTTGGCTTGGTCGCCCTGCGCTTCTTCTGCACAACCAACGCGCGCGCCAACAACTGCGACAAACGCTCGAGCGCCGCCGCGCGGTTCTGCATCTGACTGCGATACTCGCCAGCGACAATGCGCAACGCACCATCCGCGTCAATGCGCGGCCCAAGCACGCCCAACACGCGCTCGCGCTGCATTTCGTCGAACGCGCGCGTGGTTTTCACATTCCAACGCAACGCAATACGCGTGGCACTGCGATTGACATGTTGTCCACCCGGACCACTGCCGGTAATCGCAACGAGCTCAATTTCGCTCATGGGAATTGTCACGTGCGGCGTGACAACCAACCCATCGCTGACAGCATCCTGCGTCACGTTGCCGCCTTGCCGGGAGCACCCGGCTCAACGCGCTTGAGCACCCGCAACGCCGCCACTCGACGGCCATCCATGGCGACCACTTCGAGTTCTCCGCCAGGATAACCCACGCGATCACCAACCTTCGGTAATTTGCCCAACGTTCCGAACACGTAGCCACCGAGCGTGGTCCATTCCACCTCGGGAATTGCCAGTCGATGATCGCTGCGCACATCCACCAGCGACATCGATCCCGCCAATTCCAGTACACCGTCGGTCATCATCGCGTCGCGCGCGTAGATGTCATACTCGTCGGCAATGTCACCAACGACCTCTTCCACCAAATCTTCCATGGTAATGATGCCCGCCGTGCCACCGTATTCGTCAAGCACCACGGCGAGATGCGCGCGCGTTTTGCGCAGATCATCCAATACACGTTCGGCCGCGCGAGTAGCGGGAACAAACAGTGCCTCGCGCAAATGATCTTTCATTACGAACGGAGTTTTGCCGTCGTACATCCAGTAATCTTTTGCGAGAAAGACCCCGACAATGTCATCGGCCGTTTCGCGATACACCGGATAACGCGAATACCGTTCGCGTTTCAAAATCGCGATTAGTTCCTTGAGTTCAACGTCTTCCGCAACGGCCGCCATCTCGGTGCGCGGGCGCATGATATCATGCGCTTTCTTGTTGTGAAAATCGAACACGCCCGCCAGCATCTTCGTGTCGTTCTCATTCAACGTGCCGTGCGCGCGCGCTTGCATTACCAGAAGGCGCAATTCATCGGCCGAGTGTACTTCTGCACCCTCTTCTGCCAATTCAACGCGCAACAACTTGAGCAACCGGTTCGCCGAGAGATTCAACACCGAAATGAACGGTGATGTGAGTTTCGCAAAAAACATCAACGGGAAAACAAGAACGCGACTCGTGACTTCCGCTTTCGACAATGCAACGGACTTCGGCGCGAGTTCACCAAACACAATGTGCAGGAACGTGATGATGATGAACGCCACGGCAACCGCAGCGGCACTGCTCGCGACACCACTACCGAGATGAACGCCGACCAGGTCCAGCGCGCGATCAAGCAACACGGCTAGCGCCGGTTCGCCAATCCAACCAATCGCCAGTGACGCCAACGTGACACCGAGCTGCGTGGCGGAGATCGTGCGGCCGAGACTATTAAGGGCGCGCTGTACGGCGGCGGCCGATCGGTCCCCCTCACTTGCCAACTGATCGATCTTGCTGCGCCTGACCGCCACCAACGAATACTCGGCGGCCACAAAATACGCATTCATGAGAATCAGAATGAGAACCACCACCAATCTCAAGGAGATGGAGCCGGCGCTCAGGGCAAGTTCTTCGGACAGTTCCTGCGGTAGCGAAGAAAGGGGCGGGAGAGAAGCGAGAAGCATCAGGGAAAAGAAACGGTCGAACAGCTGATTCGTCAGAGTAGTGCAATCTGCA
>JBDUAX010000015.1:0-23302 GCA_040004455.1 Gemmatimonadaceae bacterium | reverse complement strand
GTGCCAATGCGATGTCCGGCAACGTTCAGCACGTCGTCTACACGACCAAGAATCCACAAATATCCGTCTTCATCGCGTTTCACACCGTCACCCGCGAAATACAAATCAGGACGCCCGGGCCACTTGGAGAAATAGGTGTCGACGTAACGTTCGTCGTCACCCCAGATGGTGCGCGCAATACTCGGCCACGGACGTGTAATTGCGAGCAGTCCTCCGCCAACTTTAATTTCATTTCCATCGTTGTCGAGCACGGTGATATGCGTGCCAGGAAATGGAAACGTTCCAGATCCCGGTTTAGTGACCGTCACACCCGGGAGCGGTGTGATCATGATTGCGCCTGTTTCTGTTTGCCACCACGTGTCAATAATCGGGCAACGATTGTGACCGATGTGCTCCCGGTACCACATCCATGCTTCGGGGTTGATTGGCTCACCAACGGATCCGAGCAAACGCAACTGCGATAAATCGTACGGAGTGACGAGATCGGCACCCCATTTCATGAACGCGCGAATTGCGGTTGGTGCCGTGTAGAAAATTGTCACACCGTAACGTTCACACATTTGCCAGAAGCGATCTTTCTCTGGCCAATCGGGCGCACCTTCGTACATCACGCACGTCGCGCCGTTTGCAAGCGGCCCATACACGAGGTACGAGTGACCCGTAACCCAACCGATATCGGCTGTACACCAGAACACATCTTCTTCGCGCAAATCGAAAGTGTACTTGGTCGTTGCTGCGACACCGGTGAGATAACCGCCGGTCGTGTGAACGATTCCCTTGGGTTTGCCGGTGGTGCCTGACGTGTACAAAATGAAGAGATTGTCTTCGGCATCCATTGGTTCGGGTTCGCAAACCTTGGGAACCTGACGTTTCAGCCGATGCCACCACAAATCACGTCCGTCGGTCATTTCTGCAAATGTTTCGTCGCCCACTCCAGATCGGCGACGCTGCACAACGAGAACATGTTCAATTGTCGGACACTCAGCGACGGCCTTGTCGGCATTTCGTTTGAGCGGCACAACCTGTCCACGCCGATAGCTGCCGTCGGCAGTGATGAGAAGTTTGCAACCTGAATCGTTGATGCGATCGCGCAGCGACTCCGATGAGAAGCCGCCGAATACGACTGAATGCACAGCGCCAATTCGCGCGCATGCCTGCATCGCAATCACCGCTTCCGGAATCATCGGCAGATAGATCGCCACGCGATCTCCCTTCTTCACTCCCAGCCGTTTCAGCATATTCGCCGCGATGTTCACTTCGCGATACAAGTCCCAGTAGGTGAACGTGCGTCGATCACCCGGCTCCCCTTCCCAAATGAGCGCGGCCTTGTTGCGACGCGGGCCATTGATATGCCGATCAAGGCAATTCACGCTTGCATTGAGTCTGCCGCCATTGAACCACTTGACATGTGGTGGCGTCCACTCCATCACGGTGTCCCACGGCTTCACCCACTCCAACTCGGCCGCTTCCTTCGCCCAGAACGCTTCGGGATCGGCCTGTGCATTTGCGTGCAGTGAACCGTCGCGAACGCGCGCGTGCTTTGTGAAAGTGGCTGGCGGAGGAAAGGAGCGCGTTTCGGACAGCAGGGTGTCGATGTTGGTCATGGCTGCGCCTGGAAATGAGATCGGAACGTGCTGGATTCGATTTGGTAGGCGAATCGGTACGGCGGCCCGCGAGAATCGTGTTTTCAGCTGCGAAATTCGGCTCTCTAGGCTTTCATTTCGAAGCTGATGGGAAAACGCGTCGCGGGCAACAGGTCGGGCGGCTATGCTTGAACCATGTCAGTACCCGCACACGAGAGCAATTTTCCGAGCCGAGTGGCTGCCAGTGATGGTGGTGCAGGAGCGTTTGAGGTGCGTTCAGACGGGGCAAGTCGCGTGCTGGAGGCGGTGGGTCTGGTGCGAAGCTTTAGCGGGCGAAAAGCGGTGAATGGCGTGTCGCTGCAGCTGGGTGCAGGCAAGTGTCTGGCGTTGTTTGGACCAAATGGAGCAGGGAAGACCACATTGCTTCGCATGTTGGGTGGTCAATTGCGGCCCACCGAAGGTCACGTGGAGTTACTTGGCCATCGATTGCCGGGAGACGCTGCCACGCGACATCTCGTTGGACTGATTTCGCATCACACGATGTTGTACGCGGCCTTGACTGCGCATGAAAACGTGGTATTTGCTGCGGAGTGTCAGGGTGTTCGCGATGCCGGCGCGGCGTCGACGAAAGCGCTGGAGCGTTTGCGCGTGAGTGATCGTGCTGACACCGCTGTCCGACTCTTAAGTCGCGGATTGCAACAGCGCGTTTCGATTGCGCGCGCATTGGTGCACCGCCCGCAGTTGTTGTTGCTTGATGAGCCTTATACCGGACTCGATGAAGTTGGTGCAAGCGCGTTAACAGATGCGCTGCGAGAGTTACTGGCTGATGGAGCCACGCTGGTGTTAGTCACGCATCATCTGGGTGAGGGACTCGCGCTCGGAACACAAGCGGCCATCATGCTTGATGGGCGATTGGTGCGCAGTGATGCTGCACCGAATGGTGGTTTCGATTCGTCAGCGTATTCGAATTTGTATCGTTCCCTTGTAACGCGCGAAGTCGCATGAGTCCGGCGGCGCTCAAGGTTGATTACAAGCCGGCGGGATTTGTGCGCGACACTCTTCGCATTGCGCGCAAAGATCTGATCATCGAGTTCCGCACGCGCAGCGCGTTTTTTTCGGCGGCAGTCTTCGCGGTCTTGTCCGTTGTGATTTTTCGTTTCACGTGGGATACAGCAAGTCTGACGACTGGTGATCTCGCGCCCGGAGTTCTCTGGGTGATCTTTACCTTTTCAGGGCTACTCGGGCTCAATCGCTCGTTTGGAATTGAGCTTGCGGATCGCGGGCTTGACGCGTTGCTGGCGTCGCCGGTTTCGCGCGAGGCGGTCTTTGCAGGAAAGGCGCTCGCGAATTTTGTATTTGTGTGCGCCGTGCAATTGCTGACGATGCCGGCAATTGCGCTGTTTTACAATCTTCCTGCTGGCGAATACTGGTTTGCAGTGCTGGGTGTAGTGGTGATGGCTGCAATCGGCCTCGTTTCGGTGGGAACATTGTTTGCGGCGATGACCTCCAACACACGAATGTCGGAATTGCTGTTGCCGATGTTAGCGCTGCCGTTCTTCGTTCCCATTGTAATTCCAGCTGCGCAGGCGAGCACCAGTTTGATGGCGGGGCGCCCCATTGACGAAGTCATTGGGTGGTGCAAGTTGCTGGCGGCTTTTGATATCGTATTCGTTGCTGCCTGTACGGCCGCATTTCCATTTACACTAGAGGAATAGGTATGACGTCGGCGTCTGCTTCACCGACAATTCAGAATAGCGAGAGATCGAGCGAGATGCCGGGCGGAATTGACTGGCTGCTTGTGCTCGCGCTCGTTGCATTCGCTGCCGTAACGGTGCGATCACTTGTGTACACTCCTATCGAAGTACGCCAGGGAATTGCACAGAAAATTTTTTATGTACATGTGCCCGCGGCGGTAATTTCGTTGTACGTCTCGTGCATTCCGTCGGCCATTGCATCGGTGATGTATTTGTGGCTCAAGGATGAAAGACTGGACCGAATCGCCGAATCGCTGGCTGAGGTTGGGCTCGTGTTTCTCACGATGGTGTTAACGAGCGGTCCGTTTTGGGGAAAGACAACCTGGGGAACGTGGTGGCAATGGGACGCACGCCTCACGACCACGTTGTTTCTCTGGTTTGTGCTGGTGGGATATCTCGTCATGCGCGGCGCGATTGAAGAAGCCGAGGCGCGCGCGCGGTTGAGCGCAGTGTTGGGTACGATGATTGGGTTGCTCGTGCCCTTCATTCATCTCACTGTGTATTTGTTCCCGACGATTCATCCGGCGCCGGTAATCCTGGCACCGCAAAAGCCGCAAATGTCGTCGGAAATGTTGATCACGCTCCTCTCGTCGTTCGGTGCATTCGTCGTGTTGTATGCGGCGCTGCTGCGGAGGCGATATCGCTGGGCGACAGCTCGCGACCTGCAACAGCAATTGGAGAATCAGCGCGCATGATGATGTTTTTGCAGGACTCGACCGCCAAACAGCAGGGGGATTCGACGACTACGGCATTGGTTCCGACCGCAGAAATGCGGACGCCGCAGAACGTTGGATACCTGCAGTCGGTGTACGTGGAATTTGTTCTCATTTTTGGCGGATACATTTTGTTGTCATTCCGGCGCAACTCAAATTTGCGACATCGTCAGCAGCGCTTCCGCGGCAGTCGCTAGTTACTCTCCTCGACCCACTTCAGATCGACATGATTCACAATCCGTGGCACGATCAGCCCCCTGGCAAGCACCCGCCGGAGCTGGTAACGGCGATCATCGAAATTCCCGCCGGTTCACGCAACAAATACGAACTCGATAAAGAAACGGGGCATATCAAGCTCGATCGTGTTCTGTACAGCGCCGTGCACTATCCGGGGGATTACGGATTCATTCCGCAAACACTGCACGAAGATGGCGACCCTCTCGACATTCTCGTGCGAATTAACGAGCCAACGTTTCCTGGATGCCAAATACAGTGTCGTCCGATTGGCGTGCTGCGCATGCTCGATCGCGGCGAACCCGATGATAAAGTGCTGGCAGTTCCAAGCGACGACCCATATCACAACGAATATTTCGACATTGCCGATATGCCTTCGCATTATTTGAAGGAAATCGAGCACTTTTTTCACATCTACAAGGACCTCGAAGGCAAGCGCTGCGAGATGATCGGATGGGAAAAAAGCGAGAGTGCGATGCAGGTTATCGAGCAGTCAATCAAGCGCTATCACGATCACTACAAGACCGACAGCGCGAAGTAATAACGCAAACGGCGCGTGTTTATTCCGCGCGCCGAAGCACCAGGCTGGCGTTGATGCCGCCAAAGCCAAATGAATTCGTAAGTACGACGTTGGGGTTGATCTGACGGCCGTGTCCAGCAACATGATCGAGGTCGCACTCAGCGTCGGCTTTGAACAAATTCACGGTTGGTGGAATCCAGCCACGCTGCAATGCCAGCGCGCTGATAGCCGTTTCGAAGGCGCCTGATGCACCAAGGGCGTGGCCGTAATAGCCTTTGGTGCTGGACACCGGAATTTTGTATGCGTGGTCGCCGAATACCTGTTTGATGGCCGACGTCTCAGTCGGATCGTTGAGCGGAGTGCTGCTGCCGTGTGCATTCACGTAATCGATATCTTCGGGCTGCACATTGGCATCGCACAACGCTTCACGCATGCAACGCGAAGCCTGTGCGCCACTTGGTAACGGCGCGGTCATGTGATGCGCGTCGTTCGTGGTGCCATAACCAACGAGCTCAGCGTAAATTCTGGCTCCGCGCGCAACTGCGTGGCTCCATTCTTCGAGAATCAGCACTGCCGAACCTTCGCCCATTACGAATCCATCGCGATCAGCATCGAACGGTCGCGATGCGGTCGATGGGTCGTCGTTGCGCGTTGACATTGCACGAATAAGCGCGAATGCCCCAAAACACAGCGTTGCGAGCGGAGCTTCTGCACCGCCCGCAATCATGATGTCGGCGTGACCGTCGCGTATTTGTCGAAGGGCCTCACCAATGGCAATTGTGCCCGACGCGCAACTCATTCCGTTGGTAATGTTCGGCCCGGTTACACCGAATTCGATAGCGATGTTGCAACTTGATGAGCCGCCGAACACCGCGAGTGCGAGCGTGGCATCGACATTGCGAATGCCTCCTTGCATGAAACGTGCAGCCTGTTCTTCGGCGTACGCAACACCTGCCAGCGCTGTGCCCATCATGGCGCCAATGCGATTCATCTGTTCTTTCTGCAAATCGAGACCGGAATCTTCCAGTGCAAGCTTCGACGCAACAACGCTGAACTGACCAAAGCGATCAAGTCGCTTTACGCGGCGTGGGTCAAGATAATTTTCCGCGTTGAAATCACGAACTTCGGCCGCGCATTGACTGCGGAAAATTGAGGAATCGAATCGCGTAATGGCAGTGACTGCCGATTTCTCCGCGCGCAATCCGCTCCACAACTCCTCAACCCCAGTACCGATTGGCGTGACGCATCCAATTCCGGTAATCGCAACACGACGTTTCGCAGGAGCGCTCACGAAACCCTCGCACCCGGTTTGATGGCCGCATCGCGCTCGGCAACAGCTGCCAGGCCGGCCAGTGTGCGACTCGCAATGCCGCGTACAAACACCGGACCAATGATGGCGTTCGCTGCAAAAACTCCAATTGCAGGCCAGGATGGTCCGTTCCAGACATGAATGATTCGCACCAGGGTTCCTTCGGGTTTCTTCGTGAAATTCCATTCGACATCCATGCCTGTCGTAACGCCACCAACGTGACGATAACGAATGTTTGGTGTCGCTTCATCAACCGCCATCTCGGACAGCCACCACGTTGGCCAATTGAATGCGCCAAACGGACGGTTCGCGGCCATTTCAACCAACCCACCACCGTCACGCGCGCGGTGGCGAAAGCGCACGTAGCGATAATGCTTGAGATGCGCTGGCCAATGCTCAACTTCGCGCGCAATTTGAAAAATTGTTGTCACCGGTGCGCGCACTAACTGTTCGTCCACCGTAATCATGGAGCGATTCATCGGCAGCGAGCCCAAACCATAAGGCGATCGCGGAGCTTTTGCTGTTTCGTTCACAGTTGAATTGTACCCGGAGTCCAAGTTGCCGTTACGCGCCAGCCGAATCGCCGCGCAGTCTTAACGTGATAGCTGCCACTGGCGCGTACTGCGTTCGCGAGTTCGTCTCGTGTGAAACCGCGTCGAATGGACATGACACCATCATGACGGCTTACTGGATGAAATCCGAGCGGATAAGAGACAACCCACAGCAGTCCCATGGCCAACCAGCTTCGTCGCAGGTCGGCAATTATCACGCGACGGCGCGCTACGCGAGAACACTCAAGCAGCAACAACTGCGCTTCGTCGTCACGCAAGTGATGCAAGACCTGCGAGCAGGTGATGACGTCAATGCTGTTGTCGGCGAAGGGAAGCTTTCGCGCGTCGGCCGCGATCATGCAGGGTGTACGAGTGCGCGCATGAAGAGCCATCGATCTTGAAATCTCAATTCCGGTAATGTCCAACGAAACGTTTCGTGACGTCGCTTCGCGTTGAACGGAGATTGGGATATCCCCCAAGCCTGTACCAATGTCGAGTAAGGAGAAATGATTCACCTTTTCTGTTTGAAGTTCATCAAGCACCGATCGCATTTCGGCAAGCACCGCGCTCGTTCCTCCAAACAGCCGATTTGCCAACGCGATGTCACGCAACGAGTGTTCGGCGACAGCCGGCGCGAGAGTCGGATCGTCCAGATATTCAAATCCGCGCTGTCGGCTGGGAGTGATCACCGTTCGAGCTGCGCGTAACCACCGCGATAATACAGCAACGGCTTGGCGTCGCGTGCGCCAGCGCGGTCGACCGCACCGACAATGATGGTGTGATCGCCTTCGATGTGCCGATTGACAACGCGACACTCCATCCACGCCTGGACGTCGTCGAGAATGACGATGTCGCGTTCGCCGCGCGTGAATCCGATGCCCGCAAACCGATCATCAAGTTTGCTTGAGAAACGACGGGAGAGCGCTTCCTGGCCGTCTGACAAAATGTTGACGACGAAATCGGTACACGTGTCGATGACAGGCGCCATCGTGGCGTCGTGCGCAACGCACACGAGAATGAGCGGTGGTTCGAGACTCAGCGATGCAAATGCACTCACAGTCATGCCATGATCGCGGCTATCCTGGCCGCGGGCGGTAACTACAGTAACACCGCTGGCAAACCGGCCGAGTACACTTCGAAATAGATCAGGATCGATGGGCATGCTGCAGAGAAGAGAGTTTTGGTTGAGCAATCAGCAAACGCTTAATAACGCTCAAACGAAGAAGCTCTCGCGGCGGCACGAAGTCTCCGGCGATGCCCACGAGTAGATCTGCAAGCGCGCGATCACGTTGCAGCACGATTGCCGCGCGCTCGAGCAACCACGGAAAGGCCAGGCTCAGGCCGATGAACTTCTCAACGCGCCACTTACCCGAGAAGGTGACTTTTCGCTCGCGATCGTACGCGGCCAATGCGGTTGCCGAACGCGCAACAGTTGCCGCGCGCACTGCATCGTTCGCAAAAGTCGAGAGCAACTCACCACCCCTCAACGCGGCGTAAATACCTTCACCAGTGAATGGATCAAAAAAGTCGGCGGCATCACCAACGAGTGCAGCTCCGGGCGACCACGAAACCTTCGCATGCGATGCGAAAGGTCCCGTAACTTTCACCTGCCCCACGCGTTCGGCATTGCGAAAGCGTTCGCGCAATTCCGGTTGAGCATCGATCCAGTCACTCAAAAACTGTTCCGGCGTTTCAGTTAGAATTGTGCCCCGTTTTCTGGGCACCACCAAAGCAACGTTCACCAGGCCGTTTCCAACATCGGCGAGACCAACATAGCCGTCTTTCGAGACATGCATTTCGCCGAGTGAGGTGATGGTGGCGACGTTATGGTAGTGTGCGACGAAGGCGAAACGACGTGGGTAGCGATTGGCATGCGCGAGATTCAGTCGGCGAGCGACAACGGAGCGCAAGCCGTCGGCACCAATCACCAGTTTCGCACGAAATTCCTTCATCGCTCCGTCAATACGAACGTTTGCACCAACGCAATTATTCCCGTCGATTAGCATCGATTCGACTTTCGCGCCTTCCACAACATTCACCCCAGCTTCTCGCGCACGATTGAGCAGAATGGCGTCGAGCGCAATGCGCGGCAGTGCGAGCCCACTGTCGCGAAATCCACGAAATCCGTGTTGCGCAATGAACTCACCACGAATGGCGGCCCCCGCGGGCGTTTTGATCAACATTCCTGTCAGGTGAGCAGCGCCAGCTGTCTCGATGTGCGATAACGCTCCCATCGACGATAAAATTCGCGCACATTCCGGGCTCAAATATTCGGCGCACGGCTTGTCTCGCGGAAAGCGCGCGCGATCGACGAGCGTAACATCCAACCCCCACTTTGCCAAATGCCACGCGGTTGACGAGCCCGCGGGCCCTCCGCCAACAACGAGCACCTGCGTGGTGGTGAATGATGCGCTGTTCATCTCTTGCAACCTAATGTCAGTAGTGCGGCGGTCGTCGCTCCGATCAACGTACAGAGCGCGTTCACGACATCATTGTCGAGGCTGGCGACCCCCGCGATACGTTTCGCGTGATTGCCACAAACGTGCACGATCTGCTCGGTGTCGAGATTGCACACCGAACAATGCCGTCGCTCCTGCAGCCAGGCTCCAATCGCGGTATCCGCAAGTGCTCCGACTACGCCGCCAGCACCGACGGCGACGATTGAGGGTAAGTCCGCAGGAATGACCCCGAACATCGCGGCCAGAATTGCTATTAATACGCCGCCCGCAACCAGGGCGGATGTACCGACAACCGTGATGGCGCCCGACGTTCCCGCGGGAACGCGACGCCGAGTGCGCAACGACCAAGGAGCAGATCCGCACATCGTTCCGATTTCCGTGGCCCACGTATCGGCTCCCGCAGCGGCCAGCGCCCCAGCTGCAGACGCCGCCAGCAATGCATTCCATTCCGCCGAATGCGAAATGTGTGGCGTGACAAAAATCACGGCGAATGCCGCGAACAGAAATACTCCGCCATTTGCCAAAACCTGAAACGCATCTCGGCGATCACCTTTCATAACAATTCCATCAATGCGGCCGGACTTCGTGGCTTTTCCGAGGCGCGACAAAAGAGACGCCAACACAAACCACGCGATCAGGAATACACCCCAGGCCCACGACACACGAAGGGCAGTGAACCCTATCATGAATGCCGCGAAGGCCCCGCTCGCAGTCAGCGAACGCGCGCCCCAGGCGCCGCTCGCAATACCTAAGGCGACGGCGCCCGCTGCGAAAATTCCCGCGCCCTGATTCACGAGAAACTCAACGAAGATTTGGAAAAAGTAATGTCGATATTACGAAATAAATCACGGTTGGCAGACAGCGCATAGCGAACAACGCCGCGCTCCGTTAGCGTTCGCCCTCGTGATCCAAGTCATTGACGATGCCGCCCGCACCACACCCCCGGGAAATCAGTCGTATTTGCCCCTCGTTGGGCAACCCGTTGACGCGCGCGTTCCGCTGAATTTGCTCGAGGCCGTGCGAGCTATCGATGCTCCCGATTTCGAAGTCGACGCTGAATTGGTGCATGAACTGCGCAACAAGCGTTTTGGTTTGAGCGAAACGGTTAGCGCCCAGATTCGCCGCTACGGCGATTCCGTTCGCAACGGAGAGCGTGTGCAGTACGATGTAGTCCTTGCGCTCTCACGGTTGATTGGGCGTCGTCCCGACGCCGATTTGGTTTTTCGTGACGCCGGTCGTCGTCTGGCGCGTTCGGCTGCGTCGACGCTGTCTGCGACCGCACGGAGAGCAGCCGTCTCGCTACCCGCACTCTTTGGACGTCCGGTCGCTCTTCGCCAACTTCGCAAATTCTCAAAAATTTTTCTCGACGGAAAGTTGCAACGTCAGGGAAGTTCGATTGTGCTTGAAGTAGTCTCGCCAGTTTCGGCCGACGCCGCGCCGCGCTCAGCAGGATGCGGCCTGTACGAGGCCGCGCTTCGTGAATCACTGCTGACGCTCGTGGGCGCCGATGGATTGGTCGAACACGTGGCTTGTCGTTTGCGAGGAGATCACTCGTGCCAGTGGCGTACCGATTGGCGAAAAAGATAAAGGGACTACGCCACTCCACTGGCGAAAACGATAAACGGGCTACGCCACTCGACTGTCAGAGGCGATAGCAACGGGCGATTGCGGGGCGACACGGCTGGACCAAATAAGGGTTTGATCTTCCTCACAATTCCCACCCGACCATGCTCACACCACAACTGCTCCCTGAAATTCAGCGCATACTCACCGACCTGAAACTGGACGGTTGGCTGTTGTACGATTTTCGCGGTACGAACGCGATCGCGGGGGGCCTGATTGGAATTCGCGGCATGGCTTCGCGACGAGTGTTTGCGTACATCCCGCGTGAAGGAATTCCGCGCGCTATTGGACATAACATTGAGCCAAGCCCCTGGAATAGCTGGCCAAAGGAATGGCCGCGTGCGACGTACTCGTCGTGGCAGGAGCTTGAGTCGGAACTCGCCAAGCTCGTCGCGAACAAAAAGGTCGCTATGGAATATTCGGCGGGAGACGCGATTCCGTATCTTGATCGCATTCCGGCGGGCGTGCTCGAAATGGTGCGTGCGACTGGTGCGACTGTCGTAACGTCCGGCCAGCTCGTTTCGCAGATTTGGGCGACGTGGACAATGCCGCAGCGCGAATCACATATTCGCGCCGGCGAGATCATCGCGAAGATTGCGAAAGACACCATCAATTACGCCGGCGAACAAATCAAGGCCGGTACACCGGCTGCCGAGCACGAATTGCAGGCGCGCATTCTCGCGGCGTTCGATCGCGCTGGAGTCTCGGCCGATCATGATCCCGATGTTGCCGCTTCTGAGAACGCCGCCAATCCGCATTATGTGCCGAGTGCGGCGAATCCTCGTCTCGTGAAGAGTGGCGACACGTTGTTGATCGATTTGTGGGCGCGCGAGAAAGACGGCGTGTGGGCGGACCAAACGTGGATGGCTTCGATGGGCGCGCCGAGTGATCGCGTGATGACCATTTGGACCACTGTTCGCGATGCGCGTGATGCTGCACTGAAGTTGTTGAGTGATCGCATTTCGAGTGGAACGCCGGTGCGTGGTGGTGAAGCCGATGATGCGGCACGCAATGTTATCAAGGCAGCCGGATTCGGAAAAGATTTCTGGCATCGCACTGGCCACAGCATTGATTCGCGCGATCTGCACGGCTCGGGACCGCAAATTGACAACATGGAATCGCGCGATGACCGGGTGCTGATTCCCGGCGTTGGATTCTCAATTGAACCTGGAATTTACATTCTGGGTGAACTCGGCATTCGCACCGAAGTGAATTGTTTTGTCGACGCCGACTCACTTTTAGTCACGCCGAAAGAAATCCAACGCGATCTGTTCGTCGTGTAGTGAGCGCTCGTTATGTGAAGTGGAGTGCGCTCTGGTTCCTGTTGTCCGCCTGCAGCGCAGATAAGCAGAGTGCGCAAACGAAAACGGCAAAGCCCGATAGCGCTGCGGGCATCGCGGCGGCCAGGGTTGCAGCGCTTTCGGCGCCGATTTCTCCCGATACGGCCAATCGCTCGCTCGTCAATGCGTCGGGCGTCAATGCATATCGCGTTGATAGCACGCTCACGACGTTGGGAGCGCTAAGTGTGCAGGTGTTGAGCACAAATCCGTTCCCATCTGATACGACAGTTCGACCGGATTTCGCGACGACGAAGTGCCGACCCTTTCTCGACGCGACGTTTCCGCCTCGCCGAGGAGCGAAAAACAATTCGGTCGGAAACGCGATTGTCTGGTTGGTAGGTGTGGCGGCCGGCCCAGGCGACGAATCGTCGAAACGCGTGAATATTCGACTGGAAAAATGTCAGCTGCAGCCGCGTGTTCAGCGCGTGCCGGTCGGTGCAACACTGAATGCATTTAATAGGGATGACTTTCCATCCGACTTACGATTTGCCGATATCGGTCAAGCAGGGACGCGTGCAACTTTGCGCTTCTCGGAGTCGGGACAGGTAATTCCATTGGGTGATGTGCTGGCAAAGCCAGGTCTGCTCGAAGTGCGTGATCTGTTGCACCCGTGGTTGCGCAGCTACATCGCGGTTGCGCCACATCCATTTGTCACTGTGACTGGCGCTGATGGAAAAATTACGTGGGATGATGTGCCCGCCGGTTCGTATCAGCTTGTGGTGTGGCACGAGCGACTTGGTGCGCGCGTGTTGCCGATTGTGGTAAAGCAGGGAGAAAGACTGGAGCTCAAGGTCGAGTACTGAGGCGCAGCGGGAAACAGCAACTGCAAGACGCGGATCCAAATACGGATGCGGATTGCTCCGTGAGGGGGGGAGGTCGGTAAGTGCAGAAACTGCAACTACGAGACGGGGATTTGCGCGGATTTGTGCGGATCACTCGGATTGCACCCCAGACACTGAGAAGTCATCGCGCGACGTTGAAAGCGATTTCTTTTGATTAACCGCTCTCGACCCCAAATACATTCCGCACATTCTTTGAACATCAATGCCCATTCGGCCCAAAGGCTTTTCGGCTTCTTGCATGCGGCCTTTCACCTTTTCGGCTTCAGTGCTTTTCGGCCTTTCGGCCTGTCGTCGGCTGTTCGGCAGTTTGGCAAAAAGCAGTTAGCGGTAAGCATTCCGGCAGTTTGGACAACGTTCGCAATTCGCAGTTCGCATACTACCCGTTCGCACTCCGACCGTTTCGCCCAAAAGGCAAATGAAAAGCCGCTTGGCCTTCGGCCAAACGGCTTCACCATGTGATGGAATGCAGAATCCAGATCCCAGAATGCTCAGCGTGATAGACCAGAATACAGAGTTTTCCGCTACGCGTTCCGCTTTTTCGCACTTGCGCCCATCACCGCACGATCACCGCCCTATCAACCGCCATCGCGAGAAACAACAGCGCGAGGTACAGCAACGAATACTTGTACACCCACCACGCTGGTCCCGTCCACGGCCTTCCGGCTCGTGCGGCGAACAAAATCTTCAGCACTCCCCCCATCAAAATCGCTCCAAGTATCACCGCGCTCGACAAATAAATCACGCCGAACGTCCCGAACATCCACGGCAACAACGTGAGCGACAGCAAAATTACGGTATACCAAACCATTTGGTGCATCGTTTCGCGCTCACCCCACACCAATGGCGCCATCGGCACGCGCGCACGGCCGTAGTCGACCTGCTTCAGCAACGCGAGCGCCCAGAAGTGCGGCGGCGTCCAGTAAAACACAATCAGGAACAAGCACAACGCTGATACGTCGAGTGTGCCCGTAACCGCGGCCCAACCAACGAGCGGCGGAAACGCGCCAGCTGCTCCACCAATCACGATGTTCTGCGGTGATGATCTCTTCAGCCAACGCGTGTAAATGAACACGTAGAAATAGAAGCCCGCGAGTGCCAGCATTGCCGTCAACACATTCACGAATTGCGCAAGCATCCACGTAGCCGTTGTCGCGCAGAAAATTCCAAACGCGAGAACTGCGACTGGCGACATGCGTCCGCTTGGAATTGGACGCAGGCGCGTGCGCGCCATGATGTTGTCGATGTCACTGTCGAGATACATGTTGACCGCGTTTGCGCCACCGGCCATCAGGTATCCACCAATTGTCACAATCAACACCGTCAACCAACTCGGCGATCCTGCGGCGTACATGGGCGCAACTGTTGTGACCAACAACAGCGAAATAATGCGCGGCTTGGTAAGCGAAACGAGATCACGCGATAGAGACGGGGCGGCCGCCTCCGTTGGCGGAGCAATTCCCGTCATGCGTGCACACCTCCAACTACGCTGCGATCACTTGGGTTGCTGATGCGCGATGCGAGGTTGGCACGGCCGGAGGCAATGCGCGCAACATACGCCATTGAAAACGCCGTCGTCCAAATGAGGATGCCGGTTGCCTGATGCAACGAACGAACGACGGGCGGGAATCCACCGGTCACCATCCAACCTGCCCACACAACCTGCAGAACACCAAGTGCAAGGCCAACCCACGCGAGGCGTTGCAATACGTTTGACTCGTCGCGTTTACGAAATACAAATGGAAGACTGATCAAGTGCAGCACCAGCAAATACGCGAGAACGCGGTGCGTGAGTTGCGTGTGCTGACCGCCGCCGGCAATTGAGCCTTCGCCGCACAACGGAAAACCGACGCACGCTACGGCGGCGCCCGGAATTTTCGCCGTAAGTCCTCCCATCAAAATCACGAGCAGCGCCATTGCCGCGGCGGCTGTCGCGCCACCAACTGCGCGCGATTGTCCATCGCCAGTGAGCGAAACAATTGTGCCGAATGCGCCGGAGCGAATCGAGGCAACGAGCAGCACTGCAATCAACGAAACGGCGAGCAATTGGTGCACGACGGTGGCCCACGCGGGATTACCCGTCTTCACCGTAATTGCGCCAAATGCCGCCGTGATGAATACCAGCAGGACCGCGAGCAGCGACGCATGCCACACGCCACCCCTTGCACCCACACCCACACGCTGGCGATAACGCCACGCATTGAAGACCAGCACGATGATCGCGGTCGAAAGTATGGATGCGAGGTATCGATGCGATACTTCAACAATCAAATCGGGACGATCAAACGGAGGAAACCAGTAACCGTAACACTTCGGCCAGTTGTCGCCGCATCCCATTCCCGATCCGGAAATACGAACAATGGCGCCAAAGATGATGTGCAATATCGCCAGGCATAGCGCGACCACTGCAGAGCGACGAACGGCCGATGGTACCGTCTCCTGCATTCCTGAATTCTCGGCCGAACTCATTGCTTCACCGGAATCGAATTCTGTCTGATGAAGTCCTGCAACAACGACGTTGGGTGCATGACGTGCCACGCACCAACAAATGCGAGCACCAGCAACACTACCGGCAACACCACCCACAACATCTCAGTCGCGCGATGCGGGGCCGGAACGTTGTACTGCTCTTTATACGGCTCGCTACGGCTCACCGCAGCCGAATCATCGGCAACCCCGCTGCTGTCCGCAGCCGCGCGCGAATTTCCTGCATTCGACGCACTCAAGCGGGGGCTGATACGAAAAACGGCGCGGAGTATGAAGAGCTGCGCAACTGTGCAAGCAACGACGGCCACCCAGAAGAGGGCGTCGATAAGTCGAGTCGACATGTCAGGTTCGGTAAAAACGGGAGCAGCACCCCGTGCGGGGGCGCTGGATGCGCAGTACCATTGCGCAGATGACCACACCACCACTCGCACGTAGCACGGAACGTATCCCCAATAATAGCACCGTCGGTGGCCCCAATAGCGGCTCCGATGGCGGTTCGCATTCCGAAGAGGACGCCCGATCATCGCTGCCTCGCCGATTGGGGCTGTTCAGCGCCATGGCGGTTCTCATCGGCTCGACTATCGGATCGGGAATTTTCCGATCCCCGGCCGGCATTGCCGCGAAGCTACCGGGACCGCTGCCACTCATGGCCGTATGGATTACGGGTGGAATCTTTTCGCTGTGCGGCGCATTGACGCTGGCGGAAATTGCCGGCGCCCTGCCGCGTACCGGCGGTCACTTCGTGTTCATCAAGGAAGGATGGGGAAGATTGCCCGCCTTTCTATATGGATGGTCGGAGCTGGTCATTATCCGCGCGGCGTCGCTGGGAGCGATATCGCTTACCTTCGCGGAGTACCTGTTGCGAGGGCTGGGCTACAATCCTTCGATTGCGCCGTTTGACGGATACGCGCATTACGTCGCGGCGGCGGCATTGGTGCTAATGGCGTTCATCAATTTCGTTGGCCTCAAGTGGGGTTCGCTAGTTCAGAACCTCACCACAGTTGCGAAGTACGGTGGGTTGCTGATCATCATCATCCTGGCCTTCGCGCTGGGCCTTCCAAAGACAGGCGGGAATTTCACCCCGGCCATTCCGCCCGGCAGTTTCTCGGTTGGTGCGTTTGGATTGGCGTTGGTTTCGGTGCTCTGGGCATTCGATGGTTGGGGTGACCTGACGAAAGTCGCCGGCGAGGTGTCAAACCCTCGTAAGATTTTGCCGAGGGCGCTGGTGCTGGGCACGCTGGCGGTGGTGGTCATCTACTTGCTGGAGAACCTCGCATATTTGTCGGTACTGAGTGTGGACGAGATCAAAGGCGCGAAGCTCGTGGCCGCGGATGTAGCAGACAAGCTCATCGGTAAGACTGGCGTGACGTTGGTGTCAATCACGGTGTTGCTCTCTACGTTCGGCGCCATGAACGGTGTGATGCTGACGGGGCCCCGCATCTTCTTCGCTATGGCCGACGAAGGGTTGTTCTTCAAGAAGGTCGCCGCCGTTCATCCGAAGTTCAAAACGCCATACGTAGCCATCATTCTGGCCGCAGCAATCGGCATTGGATTCGTGCTGTTCCGCTCGTTTGAGCAGCTCGCGGACATTTTTGTTACAGCGTCGCTTGTGTTCTACATCCTGAGTGTAGGGGCCGTGTTCCCGCTCCGGCGCCGCGCAGGATGGAATCCGCCGGTTCGGGTGCCGCTCTACCCGATTGTGCCGGCTCTTTTTGTGCTGGCGACGGTGTTCTTACTGGCCAATTCGCTACTCGATTCCTCAACGCGCATTGGCACCTTGGCCGTCCTCGGCGTTATCGCTCTGGGTGTCCCGGTTTTCTACCTCACGGTCGGGCGCCGGACTGTGACCTAGCGTTTACCTTTCTTGCTTGCTCCGCACTACCTGTATCGGACAAGTTACCTGCTTCACTTCTCTTCCCCCGAGAACATTCATGCTGAGATTCCGACCGCTAATCGGCGCTATTGCCGCTATTGCAGTCCTCGCGTTACCCGCAGTCAACGCCGGCGCCCAGGGCGTTACGACTGGTGGTTTGACCGGCATCGTTACTGACAGCGCCGGCAAGCCAATCGAGGCCGCGCAAATTCAGATTCGAAACGCTGCGACCGGTGCAAACATCGGCACGCAAGCGCGCGGTTCAGGACTCTATGTCATTCAGGGCATCGAGCCGAACACCGGTTACATCGTTACGGTGCGTGCACTCGGTTACCGCCCGATTTCACGTGATGGGATCTCCATCACACTGAATCAGATTCGTCGCGAAGATTTCGTGATGGCTAAGGCTGTTGCACAGTTGACGGAAATTTCGGTTACAGCTTCAGCCGTCGATTACGTCATCAATACATCGAAGACTGGAACCGGTTCAGTTATTTCCGATTCCGCGCTTCGGCGCATGCCAACGCTCAATCGAAACTTTGCCGATTTCGTCGCGTCAGTTCCGCAGGTTTCGACCACGACCGGTTTCTTGTCAGGTGGTGGTGTCAATGTTCGTCAAAACACCATTCAAATTGACGGTGCGCAGGCGACCGACTTGTTCGGGCTCGGCACCACTGGCCAGGCTGGTTCATCGGCAAATGCGAAATCAATTCCGCTCGATGCCGTGAAAGAGTATCAGGTGTTGTTGTCACCGTTCGATGTGCGACAGGGCAGCTTTGGCGGATTGCTTATCAACGCCGTCACGAAGAGCGGAACGAACAATTTCCATGGTTCTGCCTTCGGTTACACGCGTAGCCAAAGCCTGACGCGTACGCAGCCGTATCTCACCGACTTTTCGCAGCAACAGTTCGGTGGATCTCTGGGCGGTCCAATCATCAAAAACAAACTGTTCTTTTTTGCCAGCTACGAACAGCAGCAACTTAAGACGCCAGCGGCCGGTTCGTATTTCGGTGCAACGTCGCCAATCGCGCCGTATGTAACGCAGGCGCAGGTGGACCAGCTCGCACAGACTCTGTCGTCGAAGTACGGCATTACCGACATCGGTGGTGGCGATCGCGTACAAAAGGAAAACCCACTCAAAAACCTGTTCGTCCGCGTGGACGCCAACTTGCCGTGGAACACACGCATGGTGCTGCGCCACAATTTCGCGAAAGCCGACAATCAGGTATTCAGCCGAGATTTACCGACGTCGTCAACCCTTCTGTACAGGCTTACGTCGAATTCATATCTGCTGAGCAACAAAACGAATAGTTCTGTTATCGAGTTACTGAGCAACTTGCCACATGGCGTCTATAACGAATTCCTGGCCAACTACTCGACAACCAAGGACTTTCGTACAGTGCCTGTGAACTTCCCGCAACTTACGATTCGCGGCCTCCCTCGCAGCGATACGACGGGAACGGCGAACGTGGTTGTCGGAACGGAGGCGTCGTCGCAGGGAAATTCGCTCGATCAGCGCACCATTGAATTGACGGACAACATCACCATTCCAATCGGCACACATTCAATCACGATTGGCGGCAAGATGTTGAAGTACCGCTCCATCAATTTGTTCGCGGCGAACTCGCTGTCGTCCTGGACATTCGCAAGTCTTGATGCATTGAACAACGGTGTTGCTTCCGGTTATGTGAAGTCTGCGCCAGCGCCGACCGATCCTTACGCAGGTTTGGCCACAATCAATGCGAAGTCGCTCACCGCATACGCTGCTGACCAGTGGCAGGTAACTCCGGAATTGTCATTGAACGTGGGTGTTCGCGTTGACAAGCCGGTGTTTGACAATCTTCCGCCGTACAATCGCTCAGTGGACTCGGTTTACGGTCGTCGCACAGATGTTGTTGCACACAATGCTCAAATTTCGCCGCGGCTTGGTTTCAACTGGGACGTAACTGGCGACAAGCAGAATCAACTTCGTGGTGGTGTTGGTTCATTCAGCGGCCCCACGCCGTTCGTGTATTTGTCGAATGAGTTCGGTAACTCGGGTCTCTCTGGTTTCGGTTCCATCAGCTGCAGCGGTGCGGCGCCGACCAACGTTTCGACGACCCCAGGCTTGGGAATTCCGGCGTTCACTCCGGCAAACATTGCCAGCCCGCCTCTTCAGTGTCTCGACCAGACACGTCCAAACGGACAGGTTGTAACCGGAGCGGCGATATCGGGTCCGGCGGCAAACGCCGCGGTGAATACGATCGATCCGAATTTCAAGAATCCGAAATACCTGAAGGCCTCACTCGGCTTCGATCATCGTTTCAGTAACGGGTTCGTAGCGACCCTCGAAGGGCTGTATACGCGCTCACAAAACAACGCGTTCTATCAAGACCTCACGTTGGGCGACCCGGTAGGGACCGATCGCAACGGACGCACACTATATGGCATTCTGACCAATGCAGGTGTTACACCAACGAGGCACGGCGGCCGTCTGACCGTCCTCGACGTCACGAATGCCTCCGGCGATTACACGTACAACGTGACGGCGCAATTGCAGAAGGCGTTCACCAGCAACTTTGAAGCCTCGGTGGCCTACTCGCACCAGGCGTCGAAAGACGTCGTATCGTTAACGAGCTCCACTGCCGGTTCGCTCTATCGCTTTCAGCGTGATGTAAGCGGTGACATTCTCGACAAGAAAATTTCGAAGTCGAAGTACGACCAGCCGCACCGCATCATTGCCAGTGGATCTTACCATTTCAAGACCTTCACCGACGCCACGTTCACCTACTCCGGCAATTCAGGCGCACCATTTGACTTCACGTATGCATCAAATGGCGGAACCACAGGTGATTTGAACGGCGATGGACAGACCGCGAACGATCTTATGTACGTGCCCAAAAACGCTACGGATCAGAATGAAATTCTTTTCTCGGGTTTCAATAGCACAGTACAAGCAACAAAAGAGACCGCAGCTGCCTCGGCGACGGCGTTCGAAAACCTGATTGCCAACACGCCCTGCTTGAATTCGCAGCGCGGCACCATCATGACGCGCAATTCGTGCCGCAACCCCTGGGTGAATGAAGTCGACATTACTGTCGCTCAGTCGCTGGGTAAGTTGGGTGGCAAGTGGTTCAAGAACGTTCAGGCTCGCTTTGATGTTATCAATTTCACGAATCTGTTGAACAAAAAATGGGGCGCACAGCGCTTCTCCGATCAGGGCAGCACTTGCGGCCAGATCTGCTCTGCGACAACCGCCCTCACGCACGTTGGAAACCTTTCGCCAGACTTGGTGACGCCGATTTCGACACAGACGGGCAATCCATTGGCTCGCCAGGTGTTCACGTTTCCGTCGACGTACAAGGTGTTCAACTCGAACAACGCGTCGTCGAACTACCGCATGCAGTTATCACTCCGCTACAGCTTCTAAGAGAGCATGATGCATTAGAAGTTTGAATGCAAAACGGGCCGGCATCGCAAAGATGCCGGCCCGTTTTGTATTCACTGCAACATGAAAGCCTAGAAAACTTTCACATTGATGTACCGCTTCGGGTTCTTCTTGATGTCGGCCGCGAGCGAATCGAGCTGGGCCAGCAAACCGTTGATGTGATCGTACGCGGCGCGATCGTTCAACAGAAGCCCAAGCGTTCCATCCTTGCTGTTCACTTTCGTAATGAGTGCGTTCACTTGAGTACGCGTGGTGTCGAGTGAACGCGTCAGCTTCTCGAGATTCGCCGACGCCGAACGGAAATTCGAGATCGTGCTATCAATCTTGGCCGAATCAATTGATGCGAGCGTATGACGAACCGCGGCTTGCGTTGTTGTGAGTTGCCCCGACTGATCGTGCACGACAACCGTGATCTGCTTCATCAACGCACTCATGTCGACAATCGCTTTCCGAATGTCTTTCAATCCGCCATCGTCAATGAACTCCGCGCGCACTTTTCCAGTCAACGCTTTCACATCGTTGGTGATTGAATCGCCCTTCGCCAGCAAATCGGAAATGCCCGGTGATGGCACACCTGTTGGAATGGTGTCTTTTTCGGGCAGAAACTGCGTCGTTGCACGAATTGGCGTCAGGGCAATGAGCTGATCACCAAAAATTCCGTTCGCTGCCACTGTGGCCGTTGACCCGATGGGCACGTGATAGTCTTTCTTGATGCTCATCTTCACGAGCAACGTGCCGTCGGGAATGAGATCGACATCGGACACGAATCCAATGTTGACGCCGGCAAGCAACACCGGTTGCCCAACCTTCAGACCGGCGCCCCACGGAAACTTCGCATACATCTCGTAGCCGCTCGACAAACCGCCACGAGCAATCCACATCGTGCCACCCAAGCCGAGCACCAGTGTGACCACGAGCAATGCGCCTACTGCAACTTCATCGCGTCGTTTCATAGATCAACCAAGAATAAAGCATAACCGGAATGGTTATGCTTGAATAAACGGCGCCAGGATGGAGGCCACCAAAGCGTCAAAAGTCAAAATGGAAACAGACGCGATAACAACCGCGACTGCGGTGGAGCGGCCAACGCCTTCAGCGCCGGATTCAGTAACGTATCCCTGATACGAACACACAAACGAAATCGCACCACCGAAGCACACTGCTTTAATAAGCGAGTAAAACACCTGGAACGCAGTAAACGACAATTTCAAACCTTCGACGAAATCACTGGTACGTACATCGGTCGCCAACACGAGCGTTGCCCATGCGCTGACAATGGCGGCGACATTCGCCAACATCGTGAGCGTCGGCAACATCACCAATGACGCGAGAATACGAGGCACTGCCAGAAACGCAATGGGGTCGTAGGCCAGTGTTTCGAGCGCGTCGATTTGTTCAGTTACCCGCATGGTGCCGATTTCAGCCGTCATACGTGCGCCCACACGACCAGTGAGCACCAGGGCCGTGAGCAACGGACCGAGTTCGAGCACAATGCTTTGGCGAACAATGAGTCCGACCACTGAAACCTGCACGCCGGCGAACAACTGATAGCGCGTCTGAAACGCCGTTACGCCACCAAGAAACGCGGCCACGATGACGGTGAGTGGTATGGATTCGACGCCAATGTTGTACATCTGGCGAACGAACTCCTTGCCCCAAGTTCCGGGTTCAGCGAGCGCTCGCACAACATCGCGCCCGTAATACACACGCTTGCCGAGTGCTCCCAGTGTTCGCGAGAGCAACAGCATGGGGCGAATGAAATAATGCTTGACGCTATGCATTATTTAACATCATCACGATCAGGCGTTGCGTGCATCACGTGCGCACGCGCGCGAGCAGAATCACCGCCAATGTCCCAACAATGATGTTTGGGAGCCAGCCGGCGAGATCGGCGGAAATGAGGCCGTGTCCACCAATGGCGCGTGTGAGTTGAATCAGAATGAGAAAAGTGATGGTAGTGCCGAGGCTGACCGCAACGCCGTAGGCCGCGCCGCCGCGCTGGGAGCTTGTGGCCAGCGGCGCTCCGAATAGTGCAATGATTACACAGGTTACGGGAATGGCCAATTTCAGCGTCCGCTCAACCTTCAACAGGTTTACATCGGCGCCAGAGCGCTCGAGCGCAACAATGAAGCGTGATAATTGCCGGAAATTCATTGCCGCCGGCGCTTTCTCACTGGCGCGGAGTTCAGCAGGCGTTTCCTGAAGTGCGCGATCGTACAAGGAGTCGAATCCGATGGCGATGTCGGTCGAATCATTGTGCATGATGTGCAGGATGCCCTTTTGCAGCGCCCAGCCGCGTTTCGCCTTCCAGTTGCCTTTCTCCGCCGAGACCAGCACACCTGCCTGATGCGTTGATCGTCGGGTTTCAATTTCAACGTGCTCGAGGAGTGCTTTCTGAACGTTGAGGGTATAGACGCGATAGTTGCGTCCTGTCGCGCTCGCGAACGCAAAATTGTAGCGCTCGTTTTCAATCGATTCGTTTTTTCCTTTCAGCAGTTGTTCGCGAATTGCGTTGAATCGCGGCGCAACTTCGCCAACACCAAACCCAATTCCCATTGCCAGGAACGACATCGCGAATATTGGTGCGACG
>JBDUAX010000644.1:0-2116 GCA_040004455.1 Gemmatimonadaceae bacterium | reverse complement strand
TCGTTCTGATTACGTGCGATTGGCACTTGAGCTGGGGTTGCTCACAAACGATTAGCTGTGCGGCAGAATGGTGATGTGCTTAGCCAAGTTGTAATTATCTTGAAAAACGACGATATTTAGCTCTTAAAAGTTAGCTAAGTGAATATTCTTTCGTCGGTACCCGTTCATGAAAGCCTACACCATGCACAAAGCGAAAACCCAGTTGTCTCAGCTCGTAGCGGAGGCGGAAGCCGGGGAAGACGTGGTCATCATGCGCGGCAAGAAGGCAGCTGTGCGACTGGTGCTAGTTGCAGACCCGACGTCCAAACGCATTCCTGGGCGCTTAAAAGGGCTCATCAAGATGACCGATGCGTTCTTCGACCCACTTCCCGAAGAGGAGCTTCGTCTCTGGAATGGCGAAGGGCAGGATTTCTAGTGCAAGTCCTCCTCGACAGCCATGTGCTGCTCTGGTGGGTTCTGCAGCACGATCGGCTCTCCCGGGCGGCGCGCGAAACTATTGAGGATCGGCAAAACCAGGTTTTCGTTAGCGCCGCGTCGGCTTGGGAAATTGCGACCAAATACCGCATTGGAAGGCTCGAAGAGGCCGGACCCCTTGCAGTGCATTTCTCAAGAGAAATTCACAATGAGGGGTTCAGTTCTCTTCCCATATCCGTCGAACACGGTCAGGTAGCGGGGTCGCTCCGTGACCACCACAACGATCCGTTCGACCGGATTCTTATCGCGCAGGCACGTGAAGAAAAAATGGCGCTCGTCTCCAATGAGAAATTGTTCGACCGGTTCGACATCGTTCGAATCTGGTAGCCTTGCGCGACCCTTGGTACAGAACCGCGCTCGTGGCGGGACTGCGCCGTGGCGCTCGCTCCACCCACCCATCAGCGCCACCGTCACCGGTCACCTAAATCGTTAGTTGACAAATTGCCCGCCGGCTGTATACTGTCACCTAACCTTTTAGGAGACAGGCGACATGCGGGCCAATTTCACCGATCGCGAACTCGACCTCATGACCGTGCTTTGGGAGCACGGACCGTCTACGGCGGCCGAGGTGCGGGAGAAGCTCACGGATGATCTGGCCTACAACACCGTGTTGACCATGCTGCGCATCCTCGAAGAAAAGGGTTACGCCGGCCGTATCGAAGAAGGGCGCGCACACCGATATCACGCGCTCGTTGGGCGCGAAGCGGCCGGACAAAGGGCCGTAAGCCGACTGGTGGACAAATTGTTTGGCGGATCGCCGGAGTTGTTGCTCACGCATTTGGTGAATGACAAGAAATTGAAACACTCGGACATTCAGCGTCTGCGCGAAGTACTCGACGCTCGGCTCGACGACCAGGATAAGAAAACATGATCGCCGCATGGATGTTGTTCACGCTTGAAATCAGTGTGTTGTTCTTTGTTGCCGCGTGGTTGGCTGAGCGTGCATTGAATGCCGCGCGACGTCCGGTGCGTGGGGTGTGGATGACGGCGATGATTGCGACGGCGTTGCTTCCATTGACTGCCTTTTTTGCGCCGGTGCCACAATTGGCGATTCCGGATTTGCAGGCGGTTTCAAGAGCATTTCCCGATTCGGCAAAGATGATGACGCCGAAGAAGAATTCAGCTGTGAAGAGGAGTACAGTTCCCGATTCGGCACTGGCATTGATGACGCAGTCCATAGGCACGACGCGAGCAAACGTCGCTCCGCACGTCAAGCCAGTTGCAACACCAGCTGAGCAAATCATTATTGTGAATGATTCGTTACAGCGAAGCGTAGCGCCGCGGCCGTCGTTGGCTAACAGGGAGGCGAGACTATCGCCGAAACGATCCTCCGGTCTGCCGGTGTTACCAAGCGCAATTGCATCGCAACTCGAAGTCACGCCGAACTCCGCGTTTCAACGTTTGAACTCGTCGTTGTTGAATGCGTGGTTGGTGATTGCCGGAATTGGTTCGCTGATTTGCCTGATCGCGGTTGCGCGCACAATGCGTCAGCGTGGCACGTGGTCGGGGGAATATGTTGATGGAATGCCGGTGCTGGTCTCGCACGACGTTGGGCCAGCGCTCATTGGTGTGTTGCAGTATTCAATTGTTGTTCCGCGTTGGGTGTTTGAACTTGAAGGGCGCGCGCGCAAATTAATTCACC
>JBDUAX010000239.1:0-7031 GCA_040004455.1 Gemmatimonadaceae bacterium | reverse complement strand
CGCAAGAGCTCAACTAATTGCGGGATGCTGCGCTCAGGGTGCAACACGCGCAGGCGGGTCAGCGCCAGATCGCGCCAGGCGTCGCTGTGCAGCAACGCCTGGCGCATGCGCGCTTCCGGGACCATCCGTCGTTTCGCCGCACGAACAACCGCCGCTGCTTCGGCGAGTGTAGCGGTCACAAGAATGAACCTACACCTGGTCTCGTGGGAACAACTTTGGCGCACCCTTCAACACCAATGGGCCGAAATCACGTAGATCGAGCGTCGCTATTGCGCTCGCACGCAGACGCTCCGCAACCGCTGCTACAACGCCGTCAACGAGCCCGAGCGCGAGGTCAGCATACCGAACACACAATGCGTGCGCTCTCGCGAGATCTTCCGGAACTCCCCAAACAATCGTGAAGGCGCCAGACGCGAGATCAGCCCGAAATGCTCGCGCCGCGTCCTCACCAACTCGGCTGGCCAGCAGATAGTCCACTTCGGGCAGGATAGCCCACGGTAACACCCAGACTGCCGGATCGGCGTCATACAGATTCACCAGTGACGCGTGATGGCGATCATCGCTGTCAACCAACGCGATGATAGCGCCGGTATCCGCGACAATCACTCGCCCATACCGCTCAGCAGTTCTTCGGCGCGTTCGGAAATGTCGCCCCGACCACTTCGCCCGCCACCAATGCTGCCGGGACGGGGTGCCAGCGGTTGCGATCGCGCGTAGATAGCGACGGCCTCGCGGACGAGGGCCGCGGTCGGGCGTCCCTGAGCGCGGGCTATGACCTTGAGCCGCTCGTAGTCGGCTGTGTCAAGGTAGACGGTGGTTTTGGTCGCGCCGGTCATATGGTAACCATATGCCATATATCTAGAAATGTCAATTCAAGCCGACGTTAATGGGTAATACCCCTTTCAAAGGATAGACGGTGCTTATGGAGATGCAACCTATTGACTGTTAAGCACTTGTAAAACGTCCCACGGTGTGGGATATTTTATCCCATGACTCGGGACATCCACGCCCCCTACCTGCCCCGCCTCGCTGAGTCGCATCTCGGAGCGGTGCTGTCTGCGCAACCGGTGGCCATCGTGATGGGCGCGCGCCAAACCGGCAAAAGCACCCTCATTGCGCATGCCGATGCGACCGCGGGAATGCTGCGACTGACACTCGATGATCTCGACACGCGCCAGCACGCGCTCAGCGATCCGGAGGCGCTCGTTTCGAGGGCGGACCGCATGGCAATCGATGAGGTGCAGCGCGCACCCGATCTGCTCATCGCGATCAAACGAGAAGTGGATCGCGACCGACGGCCCGGCCGTTTTGTACTGACCGGATCGGCCAACCTGTTGGCCATGAAACCCGTTCAGGAGTCGCTCGCGGGACGCGCATCGTACGTCACCCTCTGGCCGCTCACGCGCCGCGAACGCCTCGGGCTTGGTTCGGCCGGCTTGTGGCAAGCACTGTTCGATACGCCGGCTTCGGGGTGGCGTGACTTGCTGATGCCCGCTTCCTCGCACAAAGCGTCGTGGCAAGACACCGCTCGCCAAAGCAATTACCCGCCAGTCGCCGTTCATCATCTGACAAGTGACCAACAGGCCGATTGGTTGCAAGGATATCTCGACACATTTCTGGCGCGCGATGTTACGGAGTTGGCAGCCGTTGGCAAGCCACTCGATTTGCTTCGGCTTATGCGCTCGGCATGCGTGTCGCTTGGACAACCAGAACATCAGGCCAAGTGGGCCGAAACCACTGGATTACCATCGTCGACAGTATCGCGATGGACAGAACTGCTGAGCATCACCTATCAATTGGTTCGTGTGCCTGCATACAGCGTTAATCGCACCCTTCGACTGACGCGCAAACCGAAACTCTATTGGTCCGATACCGCGATGGCGTTACAGCTCGCCGGCAATCCCGAGCCAACCGGCGCGCATCTCGAAAACATTGTGCTCAATGATTTGCAGGCGTGGTGCAGTAGTCGCTCGCAACGTCCAATTGTGCATCACTGGCGCACTGCAACGCAACGCGAAGTGGATTTCGTTGTCGAGTTGCCGAATGGTTTGGTGCTTCCAATTGAAGTGAAAGCAACGCGTACACCTGGCATTGGTGACACCGTTGGATTGCGAGCGTTTCTGGACGAGTATCCTGATTTGGCGAGTGGTGGATTGCTGCTGTATGGCGGCGACGAAGTGATATCGCTTGGACGCGGGATAATAGCCGCGCCGTGGTGGAGCGTTGTGTAACATCGCGGCTACCAGCACTACTTCACCCGCGCGCGCTCAGTTCACTTGTCGCTGAAATTACCGAACGACTACGCCAACAGCTTCTTCACCGCGTTGTAGCTCGTCGCAATAGCCTTCATCGACCCGCCCGGCCACTGCGCGGCGCCGTCCTGCTCTATGAAGAAGTATTGCATTCCCGCCTGCTTCCACGCGGCTAACATCGGTTTGAAATCGATATCTCCTGCGCCAACGGGAACTGGCGATCCCTTCGCGAGGTTCATGTCCTTGATATGCCACATGCGAAAACGCCCCGGATATTTGTTGAACCATTCGACGGGATTCTGCTTCGCAACGCGCGCCCATCCCAAATCCATTTGAAAGGTGAACAACGACGGATCGGTTTGGGTGATGAACACGTCCATGCCCGTTTTGCCACCACCAACGTCGACGTATTCGGCCGTGTGACTATGAAATGCCAATTGAATTTTGCGCGCTTTCAATTTTGAACCAATAGCGTTGCATTCGTCCGCAATACGTTTCCACGCGTCGGCTGTTTTCATGTCACCATCAGTGCGCCCCAAACTCGGAATCGTGATGTACTCATGACCAATGATTTCGGCGATGTGAATTTGCGCTTCCAAATCCTTTCGCAGCAAATCCAAGCCAATGTGCGAACTCGGTGATTTCAAATGAAACTTGTCAAGCAGCGCGCGCATTTGTTCCGGCGTCTTGTTTCCGTAGCCTGCGAACTCAACGCGCTTGTAACCAATTTGCGCGACCTTTTCCAATGTGCCGTCAAAGTCGGTACGCGTTTGATCGCCAACGGTGTACAGCTGCAAACCAATGCCATCCACCGTTGGTTTGTTCGCAAGCGATTTTGAGGTTGCCATCGAACGTGACGACATGCCCGAACTCGCGGCACTGCTCGCACAACTGGCGAGCAGACTTCCGGTCGCGCTGAGCGCGGCGATGTCGAGCAGGAATTTTCGGCGAGTAGACATGACCTACATTACAATTCGCGAACACCAAACGCCACAGCGACCGTGTAGACATTGCGAACTTTCTCGATCACGTTGCCGCCAGAGGCGCATTGCCGACAATGTAGAACAGCATCTCTCCGGCCAGGAGCCCAAGGCAGCGAAGTGAGCCAAAGTAGCGCGCGATTAAATAAATGAAAAAAATAAACTCGACCGTGCGGACGGTCACGGAAACGCGTGGCCTGCCCCTGTTACCATCGAAGAACACTCACGGTGCTTGTACTTGTTGTGAATAGCGTGCCGTACCGACGCGTATCCTCAAATTATTGCTCAAACACACTATGAAGACCCATTTGCCGATCGTCCGTGTTTTTTCATTGCTTTCGCTTTTTGCAGTTAGCGCATGCCAGCGCGATTTGGTTTCATCAGTGGATATCGAACCGAATAAGAGTGCTGTTGACTCGCTGGCGGGTAAACAGGGGCCGCAAGGTCGATTTGCACTGTCCGACACGGCGCTTTGGAATGCGATCAAAGAGACGGACGGAATCGTAGTTGTAGGATTGAAAGAAGTGGGATCACTGCGCGGTATGCTGCGCGGTAAAGCGACAATTGCCCGGCAAAACTGGAAGCTCGCAGCCAGAGGATTTATTCAGGACCATGACCTCAAGCTGATTTCAATTGACTCTGTCAGGTATCCGGTCGTACGAATGAAACCATTGACCTATGCCGGTTTGCAGCGCATTCGACGATTGCCGTTCGTCGACTACGTCGAACCCAACATGTTCAAGGTTGCGCTCGCGAGCGGAGACGGATGTTCATCAGGAAGCAGCAATGGGGACGATCAGTACCATGATCCAATCATTACGTTGCCGAGTGGCGATGTGGTATCTGCCACGTATGGACCTGGTGGAATGAACGTGCTCAATGGTTGGTTGCTTGCAACCGGACAGGGAGTAACCGTCGGGGTTACCGATACAGGTCTGGGCAGCGGAAACGGGGAATTCGACGGCGGGGCGTTTTCGTCCGGCCAGAGTTCCGGAAGAACTCTTACCAATCTTCAGGACAGCTATCCGAGTTGTTCTCACGGTACTCGCATTTCCGCTTTAGCCACTGCACCGATGAACGGATTGAGCACAGTTGGAGTGGCGTACAAATCCAATCTGATTTCGGTAAAGCAGGCCGATGGCGAAGTGTCTCCCGGAGGACAGATATCCGCAATTGTCATCGACATTGCCGCTGATTCGTCGCGTGTTGTCGTGATGGCCTGGGGATTTATTCCTGGCTACACTCCATTTTCGAATTTAGTGAGTGATGCGATTGACTATCACTATTACAATCGCGACGTGATGTTCGTAGGTGCGGCAGGAACGTGTCCGATTGGCTCGTCATGCCCGAATATGGGATCAGCAGTGTTTCCTGCATCGAAAGAAGAGGTGCTCGCAGTAACTGCGGCAGGAAGCGACGGCACACAGCCTTCGAATGTCTATAACTATGGGTCGAAATCGGGAATCACCGCGTACACGGGATTGGCTACTGTTGGATTAATCCCCGGTGTGCTCAGCATTGGTGGTTCTTCCGCTGCAACTGGGTTCATAGGCGGGGCCGCAGCATTGATACGTCAGCGTTATCCAACGCTTTCTGCGCGTGGCGTTATGGATCAGTTAATACAAACCAGCGGAAGTGTGTGCGGCGCACCACTCACGTGGCGAGAATCAATGGTGAACGTATCAGCTGCGCTTGGTGGACCGTGCATTCTTCGTTTCCTCGGGATATTGACCATTACGGACAGTCTTGAAACTCAGGACTACTATTCGCTCGTGCACAAAACCGGCGGAATGAATGCGCCCATGGGAATCGGTGGATCTGGATCATACAGTGCACAGTGGACGATGAGCCCAGAGCAGATCGTCACCGACTCTGTCAATGGTCTTATTTCGGATAGCTTTGGAGCCACGTATTGGCAATCACGAAAATCAATTCGGTTTCGTCCAGCATTTGATCACCTGCCATACCGTTCATTGGTTCAAATGGTAGTAAACGATACCCAGTTGGGTACCAGTGACCCGCGTTCGATGTCAGTGTTGGTGTGTCCGTCTGTAACGAACTGCGCGAACACGAACCGGCCATATCCGGGTGATCCACCGCCTCCCCCACCGATGTCCGCATCGATCACCGGCGCATCGTCAGTTCCCCCTTCATCGACATGTAACTATTTCGGTGCTGGCCAAAACGGGACTGAGCCTTATCAGTTTGAATGGTACGTAAATGGGACGCTTCAAAGTACATCGAGCACGCTGAGTCTCTCGACGCCTGCGTCTGGCTCGCTGTCGATCCAGTTGAAGGTCACTGATGCCGACTCCCATTTTGCCTGGGCATCCGCCAATCCACCTGTGGACCCGGAAGCGACTTGCTTTGACCAACTGCGCGCCGGTTTCAAGCGCGGCCCATTGTTGCCGCTCGGAAGGTCACATTGAAGAAGTCTCAGTTGCCCACATTCGTGATTCGTGTCGACCGAGTGTTCTGGTCAACTTGGCGTAACGTCTGCCCATGGATGTAAAGTTGCACCGACTTCTCACGCTTGTGCTGGCGGCCATGCTACCGGCTTTAGTACGCGAACTTCCAGCACAGGGACGTCTTGCAGGAACTGGCAGATTCTGGGTCGAGATTGAGGGCGAGGCGCACGTACAATCGCAACATTGCGTTTCCTGTTTCCGAAGAGGAAACGCAATTGGCCCCGCAGTGCTCGGAGCCGTCGGCGCAACGTTGCCGGCAGGTTTTGGAATCGCCGTCGCGGGGCGGACGTTTCAGGAATTCAATACTGAACACACGCAACACAGTCAGTATTTTTTGCTTCTTGGTCAGTATGCTGCACCGACATTTCCAAGGATCACTTTCAACCTTGGCGCAGGCCACGCAAAGCATAATGGCGACCACGCCGATTCAGATTCAAACTTCGGGTCAGGCCCGGTTATTTCGGGTGGAGCAACAGTGCGACTGCCAGCCGGGCGTCGCGCTGCTCTCACGTTAAGCGCCAACCTGCTTAAGGATGTCGGAGGGTCCAGCAACTTTCGTCCGACTACCAAGACTTTAGGTATTGGTTTCAACTTTGGCACGTCGTGTCGCAATTCGCGTTGTTAATTCATCGCAATTGCCGCAGCATTGCCAAACGGCTCGGCTGCCGCCGCTCGGTAAGTGGAGAGTGCGCGCGCTAAACAAGTTGCCCTCCGCACTGAACTAAAATTCGTCGGCGCTGAACGCCATGATCGGTGCCGAACCACTTTGAATTGCCGCGAGCAATGTGGCCGCTTCGGGAAGCATCCGCACAAAATAAAAGCGCGCCGTTTTCACTTTCGCTTCGAGAAAACGTTTGTCACCTACCCCAGCTGCGAGTTTGCGGCTCGCGACTGTTGCCATTTTAAGCCACTGCCAACCGACGGCAACGAAGCCCATCAGGTGCAAGTAATCCGTCGCCGCCGCGCCCGCTTCATCGGGATTTGCGAAACCACGCTCGGCCAACATCATCGTCGCCTTCTGCAATTGATTGAGCGAAGCCCCCAAAATCTTCGCAAACTCAGCCATCGTTTCATTGGATGATGCGGCTTCGATGTCGCCCTTCACCAGTTCGAAGAAACGACGCACGAGTCGCCCTCCCTCCATTGGAAGTTTGCGACCGACAAGATCGAGCGCCTGCACCGCGTTCGTGCCTTCGTAAATCTGCGCAATACGTGCATCGCGAACGTACTGCTCAACGCCGTATTCGCGGATGTAACCATGTCCGCCGAGGGTCTGCAGCGCGATGTTCGTGCCGTCGTATCCTTTGTCAGTCAAGAACGCCTTGATAACT
>JBDUAX010000238.1:0-7036 GCA_040004455.1 Gemmatimonadaceae bacterium | reverse complement strand
ATGGGCTTCACCAACATTCACCAGATGAACGGTCTCAAGAATTTCAACGGGCTGTTCTTCAATGGCATTGCTGCCGCAACATTTGCGCTTAAGGGATTCGTGAATTGGCCAATCGCATTGGTGATGGCGGTTGGCAGTAGCGCTGGTGGATTTGCAACGTCACGCATGGCACAGAAAATTCCGCAAAGTTGGGTGCGGAATGCGGTGACGGTGATTGGACTGTTAAGCGCAGGGTGGTTGTTCTTGAAGCGATAGCGCTGCAATTATTGTTTATCAATAGCCAGGTCACTTGACGCTCAAACTCGCAATACTGCCTACGTCCTTCATGACAGCGTCGTCTGCTTCGCTTCCACCCCTCCGTACAACCCAAGTCGTCATCCCCGAAGGGAAAATCGACCTCGGCATTGGCCAGCCAACGTTGTCGCTGTTGCCAATCGACGCGGTACGACAGGCGGCCGAACACCGACTCAATCCGGGCAATCGCGAAGTGCTTGCGTACGGCGCCGATCAAGGGGACGGATTTTTTCGCAATGCGCTGTCGCAATTTCTGACCAGGCGCTACGAAATGCCTGTGCACCACGATGAACTGTTCGTGACAGCGAGCGCGTCGCAAGCGCTCGATCTCGTGTGTACGCGCTTCACGAAGCCAGGTGACACAATTTTTGTCGAAGAACCAACCTATTTTCTCGCACTCCTCGTTTTTCGCGATCACGGATTGAACGTCGTTGGCGTGCCAATCGATGCCGACGGCGTGCGCATAGACGCACTCACCGCGCTGCTGGCACAACACAAGCCGGTGTTCTTTTACACAATCCCCACGTTTCAAAATCCGTCGGCCGCAACACTGTCCGCCGAACGACGCGAGCGGCTGGTAGCGCTCAGTAGGCAGCACAATTTCCTGATTGTCGCCGATGAGGTATATCATCTGCTCAATTTCGGCAGTGTACCTCCCGCTCCATTGGCGAAGTACCTGGACAGTGGTCGCGTCATATCCCTGGGCTCTTTCTCAAAAATTGCGGCGCCAGGTTTGCGACTGGGATGGGTGCAATCATCGCGCGAAATTCTGAACACACTTATTGCGAGCGGAATTGTTGAAAGCGGTGGCGGACTCAATCCATTCGCATCCGGCATTGTGCAAAGCCTGATCGAACTGGGCTTGCTCGATAGCTGGCTCGATCATTTACGCGCGGTTTATCAGGAGCGATCGGCCGCAATCTGTGCGGCGCTACGCGAACATTTGCCGCACGCATGGTTCGCTGAACCCAAGGGTGGCTTTTTTGTATGGCTGCAATTGCCCGACGGAAAAACTGTCGACGACATCGCGGAACATGCGGCACAACTGGGCGTCGGCTATCAACGCGGTTCGCGATTTGGTAATAACGCCGAGCTGGCGCGTTACGTGCGTCTCAGCTTTGCGTATTACGATTCACCCGATCTTCGCGAAGGAGTGAAGCGACTCGCGCGAGCGTTCTAGCAGCAAATTTGCAATTCGTTCAATTGTGACCATTCGATGTCGATTTTCAACTCGTTCGTGCCAAAGGAGTTACGAATGAGGCGCTTCTCTCAAATCGCAGCGGACCTCATTAATATCGGCTAGCATTGCTAAAGGGTGGGATTCTCCTAGCCTTCAGAATGCTTCATGAATTCGTCACCGCCAATCGTGCTCAGATCATCGCTCGCACGAGAGCGAAAGTTGAATTGCGTCTCAGTCCACATGTGACGGAAGCAGAATTGGAGAGTGGCGTTCCGCTCTTTCTCGACCAGCTGGTTGAGGCGCTGACGCAATCAACGTCAACGCACGAAGCCATTGGGCCATCAGCTGCTCGCCATGGCGCTGACAGGTTGCGCGTTGGGTTCACCATTGCGCAGGTGGTGCACGACTACGGCGATATCTGTCAGGCTATTACTGAATTGGCGGAGGAGTTGGACGCGCCGGTTACCATCGACGAGTTCCACATCCTTAATCGCTGTCTTGACGACGCGATTGCTGAAGCGGTGTCGGAATATTCGCGCATACGCCAACGCAAGCAGGCAGACTCCGAGACCGACCGAATGGGCGTGCTCGCGCACGAAATGCGCAATCGACTTTCGTCCGCAATGCTGGCGTACGAAGCGCTCAAAGGTGGACGCATCGGCATTGGCGGAAGTACGGCCGCAGTGGTTGATCGCAGTTTGCGCGGACTCCGCGACTTGATTGACGGCGCGTTGGCAGAAGTGCGCATTGAATCAGGAAAACAAAGCTGGGAACGTTTGCTCGTGTCAGATCTCCTGGAAGAAATTGAGACCGACGCTTCGTTCTCAGCCAACGACACGGCTATCAATTTCGTGGTGCTGGAATCACCACGAGGCCTGGAAGTGAGCGCCGATCGCACAATCCTCACCGCCGCGTTGCACAACATTCTGCAAAACGCCTTCAAGTTCAGTCGGCCGCTTGGTCGCGTGTTGCTCACAACTCTTGCAACGGCCGATCGAGTGATGTTTGAAGTCGAAGACGAATGCGGCGGACTTCCGAACGGCCAAACGGAAGAATTGTTTGCCCCATATACGCAACTAAGCGAGAACAAAAAGGGATTGGGGCTCGGGCTCTCCATCAGTCGGAAAGGTATTGAAGCGCAAGGTGGTGAAATACGCGCTCGTGATTTGCCGGGAAAAGGCTGCGTATTCACAATTGACGTTCCGCGGCATGCGAGCAACACATCACCCACGCCGTTTCCTGCCGCGCCGTTGGCGTTGGTGCCGGATATCAGCTAGCCGCGTGCGGTAGCCAGCGGCCCCAGATAAATGGTGTTAACGCAAGAAATGCGAGAACAAGAGACCAGAGTTCACCGCGCCTGAGGTTGTAATGCGCCCCGATTTCGCTCCACGACTTGTGGTCGACGAACAATGCAAGGGTGGACTCGAAGACAACCGTGAGCACCACGAGCAGAACGCTCGTTGTTATGAGCGTTACTGTCGAAGTTGAAATATTAAAGGGGCGAAAACCAACACGCGTAATTAATCCAATCAAAACTACTCCAATTATTGCGCTCATTACGTCTGACACTCGCGACGCGAAAAATCGTTTGAGAATGAGCTCACGAAACACTCCGTTTACAGTCATCGAGACTGCCATTGAAAGCCACGTAACGATGAAGCGCATCAGATGCCAACAGCGTCGCGCACTTGCACCACCCTGCCACTGCGTGACAAATAGCGCGGCCCGGCAATAAGCAGAACGGCGATGCCCCACAAAGTGATCAGTGCACCAGACGCACTGACAATGAACGGCGACGTCAGTGACGACGTAAAGGCGACGTCAATCGCGGCGTGAAATAACGCCACCACCAAAATGCTTCCTCGGCTCTCGTTGAACATCCAGGTGAGCAGCACCGATCCCGTCACCAAACTGAATAGCCAACCGCCAATGCCGGCGACGCCCATTGAGACATACCCCGGGCGGTAGAAAAACAGTGGAACGTGCCATATGGCCCAACCAACTGTGAGCAGCAGCGTCGAGACCAGAGCACTGTGACGCGCTTGCAAACGGGGCAGCGCGAATCCGCGCCAACCCGTTTCTTCACCAAATCCGAACGTCACAACATTGTAGACGAGAAATCCAAGCGCGGAGAACTTCGGAAATTCATTGCTGAGGCCAGCACCAACCATGGAAAATGGACGGGCGTCAAACACCGACGCGCCAACGACTGCCAGAACGAATATGAGTAAGGGAGCGACGAGGGCAACGACGGCCCACAAGGCGTTATCACGCCGAACGCCCATTGCACCAAGAAGTCTGGCAGGCCCCGCCGACCCGCTCTCAATGGCCGAAACAATGAATGCGGCTGTGATCGGCCCGAGCGCGCCCAGCGCATGATGAAACGGAAGAACAGGCAACACATTGATGCCAAAACGCGGTAACCATAACGGTGACCAGATCAGCCAGGAAATTGCCCACGCCAGAACAAAGAATATCGATAGAGAGTGCAGTCCTGGCGCGGGCCGAACACTCACTTGGGAACGATAGAAATCACGCGCACGGCCTCCTGCGCCAGCATCCAATTCTCTTCGGCGTGCACGACCAACACATTCACCGAGGAACGTTGCGAGGAAATCTCAACATCGTTTACACCAACGCCGTTGTTGCGCGCCGTATCGAGGCTGACGCGAAGGAACGTCAAACCGTCGCAAATTTCCTCGCGAATACGCGCAGAGTTTTCCCCAATGCCGCCGGTGAAAACCAGCGCCTCGATGCCCCCCATGCTCGCCGCCATCGACGCAATGCCTTGTCGTACGCGCAGCAGAAACACAGCCAACGCCAATCGGCCACGCTCACTCTTCGCATCGGCGTGCTTCAGCACTTCGCGTATGTCACCATTCGTGCCTGACAAACCGGCCAGACCCGACGAATGATTGAGCATGTTGTCAAGCGAGTCCGCTGTATGCCCGCCGTGACGCAACAAGTGAATGAGTATGCCGGGATCGACCGCGCCTGAGCGGGTTGCCATCGGCACACCGTCAAGGGGGGTAAAACCCATCGTGGTGTCGACCGATTTGCCGTTGTGTACCGCGGTGAGCGAACAACCGCTACCCAGGTGACAGCTTACCAAACGAACATTGCCAGCAGACTGCGTGAGCAATCGTTTTGCGCGTTGCGAAACATACTGATGATTGATGCCGTGAAATCCGAACTTGCGAATGCCCTGCGACAGCCATTCGTAAGGGCCCGCATACGTGTACGCGGCCGGTGGCATCGTGCGATGAAACGCGGTGTCGAACGCGGCGATTTGTGGCACACTCTCACCAAAAAGCGTGCGTGCTTCCGCAATCAACTCCAACGCGAATTGGTTATGCGTTGGTGCGAGCTCAGTTTCTTTCTCAATTTGCGCAACGACTTCATCGGTTATGCGAACGCTTTCAACCAGGGTCGCGCCACCATGTACAACACGATGGGCCACTGCATGAATGGAATGCGGTCCCTGCAGAATCGCGTTCGGCGCAGTCCACAGCGGCGCCAACAATAACTCCAGCGACTCCTCCTCAATACCACTCTCGGTTTCCCACACCAACCCGCGCGGCAGGTCGCCGCTGTTGCCAGCGTGCTCAATTTGAAACAGCGAGGCTTTGATGGTGCTCGAACCAGCGTTTAATGCGAGAATGTTCATAAGGAGAGTTACACGCGGGACCGCGTTTTAAGCGCATCGGCGCGTCGATTCACGCGATATCCCAACCACATGAGGGGCATCCGCTGTCCAAAAAGGACCAACTGCAGCCCGCCCCAGACAACCAAAGCTCATTACCGCACTCTTTGCCGTCGCAGTCGCGCAGGATCCACCGCTGCTCTCCCTTCGCGGTGCAAACAAGCTGACAGCAATAGCTCCCAGCCAAGAGCTGTCTAAGCTTTCAGCTGGCACCTTTGGTTTCATTATGTCTGGGGGTAATTGCAGTCGCCGCACACTGCAAGTCGTCACGACGGCTCGGCCAGCTAATTAGCTGGCGTGTCGCGGAGTTCAGATCTATTACGCGGCACTCCCGAACTAGTGCTGAGCTGTGAGCTTATCGGCTGGTCGTCGCGCAATTGAGATCCACTGACAACGAGTGAACATCACTCTCTTTCCCAACTGCGAGCTAAGTAGCTGGCTGAGTGCTTGCTTGCCATTCGTCGCGTTGATCGACCTCGACTCGCCCCAAAAATAATAGAACCAAAGGTGCCAGCTAATGGCTTAGACAGCTATTAGCCGGGAGCTTTTGCTGTCAGCAACTGCTACTCCATATCGTTCGCACCGCTCGAACTGACTCCTGCCGTTCGGCGGTCATTCGGAATGGGCGGATACACGGGTTGATACATGCGCGCCTCCACCCACCCTTCGATATCCTCAGGAATTTCCACCGTCGCCAGGCCCTCTGCGACCGCAACGCGCACAACGGCCGCTGCAATCATCACCGACGTTGCACGAATGCTTTCCATTGGCGGGAACAGTGCACCCTTCTTCAAGTCTTCCTCACCAACAATGCTCGCGAGCGCGCGTGCGGCCGCGAGAAACATGCTGTCCGTGACTACGCGCGCTTGCGCGGCTACAACACCCAACCCCAAACCGGGAAAGATGTAAACGTTATTCGCCTGGCTGGGCACAAAGTGTTGACCGTGTAGCGTTACCGACGATGCCGGACTGCCACTTGCATAAATCGCTTTGCCTTCGGTCCACCGATACGCTTCCTCGCTGGTGCATTCCATTTTCGACGTCGGATTCGACAACGCGAACACAATCGGCCGCGCAGTCAGTTCCGCCATCGCGCGCAATACCGGCTCCGTAAACACTTTCGGTTGCGCGGCCACACCAATAAGCGCCGTTGGCTTGAGCTGACGCACCGCTTCTTCGAGCGTCAGAATGGGCGGATGATCGTGCGCGAATGGAGTCTTGTGTGATTGCAAATCGGCTCGGCCCTTGGTTACCAATCCCTTCGAATCCATGAACCAACAACGCAAACGCGCATCGGCTTCGCTCAAACCGTCCTGCATCATCGCCTCGACAAGCAACTCACCAATTCCTGTTGCAGCGGCACCAGCACCGTAAAACAGCACGCGCTGTTCACTTAACTTCGTACCTGTGGCACGACACGCGGAATACAAACCCGCGACAGTAACGCCCGCCGTTCCCTGAATGTCGTCGTTGAACGAACGAATTGTCGCGCGATGTGCTTCGAGCAAACGGAACGCGTTGTCAGTTGCGAAATCTTCCCACTGCAACAACGCCTCCGGAAATACTTCTTTCACTGCCTCAACAAACTCTGCTACGAACGCATCGTATTCTGGTCCGCGCAAACGCGGCTGCCGGATACCGTTATAAAATTGCGACTCACGCAGGGCCGTGTTGTCTGTACCAACATCGAGCATTACCGGCAAACAACGCGTCGGATCAATTCCTGCGCACGCCGTGTAGAGCGCGAGCTTGCCGTGCGGAATGCCCATACCCTGCGCGCCCAGATCGCCCAGTCCAAGAATGCGTTCGCCATCGGTTACGACGAGCACTTCGATATGTCGTGTTGGCCAATTGTGCAG
>JBDUAX010000237.1:0-7037 GCA_040004455.1 Gemmatimonadaceae bacterium | reverse complement strand
GAGTTTCAAGGGGAATGGGTTGAGCCCATTTCCACGACGTACAAGGGATGGAGTGTTTTTGAACTTCCCCCCAACGGACAAGGCATTGCCGCGCTCGAAATGCTCAACATCATGGAGAACTTTCCGCTCGCCGCAGCCGGACAGAATTCGGTCAGGGCCCTGCACTTGATGATTGAAGCGAAGAAGCTCGCGTACGCCGACATGCAGCGTTACGACGCCGACCCGCGATTCACAAAAATTCCGGTTGCGGGTCTTACCTCAAAAGACTTTGCAAAAGAGCGCGCGAAACTCATTGATGCGAACAAGGCCAACTGCAATGTGCCGGCCGGCAAGCCAATGGGCACCGACAACGGCACGACGTATTTGTCCGTGGTTGATAAAGAAGGCAACATGGTGTCGCTCATTCAGAGCAACTATTCGTCGGTTGGATTTGGGTCGGGACTCGCCGTTGGTGGCGCAGGATTCGCATTTCAAAATCGCGGCGGCGGCTTTACGCTCGACAAAACCAGTCCGAACATTCTCGCTGGAAGAAAGCGTCCGTTTCACACGATCATCCCGGCGTTCATGCAGAAGGGCGATGTGCGCGTTGCATTCGGAATCATGGGTGGCTTCAATCAGGCGCAGGCGCACGCGCAATTCGTGTCGAACATTGCGGATTTCGGCATGAACATTCAGGGCGCGTTGGATGCGCCGCGCTTCTCCAAGGAAACGTTTGAAGGGTGCGACGTGGGAATGGAGGCGCGTATTCCCGAAGCAACCCGCAAGGAGCTCATTGCGATGGGACATCAACCGGTCATGCGCGGTGATTTTTCCGCAACGCGCATGGGCGCGGGCCAGGCAGTCATGCGCAACTTTGCAACGAAGGTGAATTTCGGCGCGTCCGATCCACGCAAGGATGGCGCGGCCGTTTCCGAACTGGTGTTGCAACCAAAGCCCGCAACACAATCGGGCAATCCAATTCTCGACGGCTGGTACGCCGATCCGGAAGCGCACGTGTTCGACGGTCAATACTGGATTTACCCGACGTACTCCGCGCCGTATAGCGAGCAAACGTACATGGACGCGTTTTCGTCGAAGGATCTCGTAACGTGGACGAAGCACGAACGCGCGCTTGATATCGCGAACGTCACCTGGGCGAAACGCGCAGTGTGGGCGCCGTCAATTATCGAGAAAGATGGTTGGTATTACATCTTCTTTGGTGCCAACGACATTCAAAACGACAGCACACCTGGCGGCATCGGTGTCGCGCGCTCACGCACACCCAACGGACCGTTCAAGGACTATCTGGGCAAGCCACTCATCGACAAATTTCACAACGGTGCGCAGCCGATCGATCAGATGGTGTTCAAGGACAAGGACGGTTCGCACTACATCATCTACGGCGGTTGGAAGCATTGCAACATTGCGAAGTTGAACAATGACTTCACCGGCTTCATTCCGTTTCCCGACGGCACCACGTTCAAGGAAATTACTCCAACGGGTTACGTGGAAGGTGCCTACATGATGATGAAGGACAACAAGTACTACTTCATGTGGTCGGAAGGTGGATGGACGGGGCCGAACTACGCCGTCGCATATGCCGTTGGTACAACACCCTTTGGGCCGTTTGAACGTGTCGGAAAAATTCTGCAGCAGGATTCATCAGTCGCAACAGGCGCCGGCCATCACTCGGTACTGCATGCACCAGGCTCGCCGAACTACTACATCGTGTACCACCGCCGCCCACTTGGTGAAACCGATCGCAATCATCGCGTGGTGAGTATCGACGAACTGCATTTCGACGAACGCGGAATGATCAAACCGATCGTGATTACGCGCGCTGGTGTGAAAGTCGATTCGTTGCGAACGCCGAAGGCGAATACGAAGCCGGCGGCGAAACCGTAACGCGCATCAAGTAGATCGCACCTCAGCCGACAACGCCGAACCAACCAGACTCACTTGGCTTGCTTGAGGAGGCACCTCTGGATGGCTCGCTTTCAGCGAGCATGACCGCCTGGACGTTCGCACGATTGTGGAACGCGTATTCTGGCTTGACGGTGTATTGCACGTGGGTGACGAACATGGTTCCTCGCATTGATTGGGTTGGTGAACTGCACCAGAGGAGACGCGGATAGACTGCAGACGCGGATTTGCTCCGGGCGGCGCGGAGTACGGAGTGATGTACCGAACTGCTTACTGCGAGACGCAGATCTGGCGGATTAGGCGGATCACGCGGATTGAATCCGTGATGATTGGAGTAGTCGCACGACTGCGAAGAGATAACGCGTTAGAACTTTGAAATAATCTTGATTGTATTTGGCAATTGTGAAAGTATGGACAAAAATGTCTCTATACCCAATATTGATCCTAAAGTAGTATTTTGAGAAACGTTGTTTCGGTTCGCTGCAAACATTAACCAAGGCATGATCAAATCCGCGAGATCCGCCTGATCCGCGTTTCGCTGTAAGCAGTTTCACCCCTCTACGATCCCACCATGCCCTCCACACGACGCGGCCGATCCGAATGCCCGATCACCGCGTTTCAGGCGCTGATCAGCGGCAAATACAAAATCCGCATTATGTGGGATTTGCAAGGCGGACCACTGCGCTACAGCGAATTGCGTCGCGGTCTTTTGCGAGGCGCCGTTGGCACGGAAGAGATTCCAGCACGCGTGCTGAGTCGTGAACTCAAAGCACTTACCGAAATGGATATGCTCGCGCGAAAGGACTACGGCGAAGTGCCGCCAAAAGTCGAATACTCATTAACGAAGCAAGGCAAAAGCGTCATTCCAGTTATCGCGATGATGCATCGTTGGGGCGTGCGGCATTTGCTCGACTAGCTCGCCCCAACGACTTCACACACATTGTGCTACGGCTTTCCTTCGCTGCCGGTGGCTTTCGGTGGTGATGCAAAGATCTCGCCGAAACCTGTCATGAATCGCGCCATCTCCGTCGGCGTGCCAATGGACACTCGCAAATGCTGCGTCATTGGTGGAAACGGACGACCAACGAGCACTCCCTTCGTCTTGAACGCATCAATGACCGGCTGTACCGGCCGCTTGATGCCAATCATGATAAAGTTTGCCTGGCTCGGAATTACATCGTAGCCGCGCGATTTCAGTTCAGCCGCAGTCTTGTCGCGAAGTTCAATAGTGACGGCCTTAATTCGCGCCTGATTCTCCGTGTCTTTGAGCGCGGCCACCCCGCCCCATTTAACAATGGCGTTCACGCTCGCAATTGAATGCGGCTTGAGGCGCGCCAACATTTCCGGTGATGCAACTGCGTAACCCAAACGCATCCCAGCAAGCGCGGCGATTTTTGAAAACGTGCGCGCCACAATAATGGGACGACCCTGCTTGATGTACGGAATAGATGTTGCGTACGCCGGATCATTCACGAAATGATGGTACGCTTCGTCAATCAACACCGGCACGTCTTCGGGAATTCCGTCGAGCAACTGTTTTATTTCAACCGCAGTAACAATACGGCCCGTTGGATTATTCGGGTTGCACAAATACACCAGGCCAACGTCGCGATAGTTGTGCTTGACCGCCGCAATCATTTGCGGAATGTCCTGACCGTAATCACTGCGCAGCGGCAACCGAATTGAATCGGCCTTTACGCCGCTCGCAAACTGATACACAGTCATGAACGTTGGATCGACTCCGACAACTTTCTTTCCCCCTTCAAGCAGTGCGAGTGCCGCAACGCTCAGTATCTCGCCGGAGCCGGCGCCAAGCATCACGTGATCGGGGGTGACGTCGTGATGTTTTGCGATTTCCGCGATGATATTGCCATCGGGATAGTTGTAGCGATTGGAATACTTGAACGCTTGCGTCATGGCGTTCATTACGGACTCAGGTGGCCCGTAGGGATTTTCGTTGGCGGCAAGCTTCGCGTAGCTGTCGTAGTCGTCAACGGCGAATGGTCGATCCACCACTCCAGCACCTTGTCGCATGAGCACCTCGGCCGCGCGTGCCGCTTGCGGCGACAACGTGAGTGTGCCAAGTGCGGTGGCAACGCCCCCTACGAAATGGCGGCGGGAGAGGCGGGACAGTGAGTGGTTCGCGTCCATGGGCGAGCTCGCGTGTGTGAGACGGCCGGCTGGTGATTGGGTGCGTTTCTAAGGCGCTTTTTAATCGAACGTCAGCCGGGGACGGGCGCTAGTGGGTTTTGGTGAATTATCCCGACTTCGAGAGAACACGGCGATCAGTTCGGCCGCGCCTGCTTTGCTTTGGCCAGCGCATCATCCAGCATCTTCACCAACGCATCGCGGTCGTAGGTGAATTTCTGCGACTCATTCAGCTGCATGATTTCTTCAAACAACCGGCGAATGACAATCGCGCCCTGGCTCGCTACGGGCACCACCAGATAGCGTGGCCGCGGGTTCGCGTTCGACAATGCATCAAACACCGCGTCGGCGACATCATCGGGGGGCGGATTGTTCTCAAATGCTCCCATCGATTTGATGGTTGCGCGCGCCTGCGCTTCAAAGCGCGAGCCTTTCACAACGGCAGTATCCATGCGCGCCAGCATGTTTCGGCCAATTTCGGTGCCGTAATTGCCCGGTTCAATGAGACTCACCTTCACGCCAAAGCGCGCGAGTTCGGCAGAGAGTCCGTCGCCATAGGCTTCGATGCCATGTTTGCTGATGCTGTACGCGCCAATCATTGGACTCGCAACGAAGCCGTTCAGTGAGCTGATGTTCACAACGCGCCCCTTCGATTCAAATAGCATTGGCGCGAATGCGCGCGTGATGCGAATTGGTCCGAGCAAGTTCACACTCAGTACCGCGTCCAATTCTTTGTCCGTGATTTCGGCGAGTGGTGCTACGCCAACAACACCGGCGTTGTTGACAACCGCGTACAGTCCGCGTCCCGCTTTCGTGACGGTTGCAACGGCGTTCTCAATGTCGGATGCGATGGTGACGTCTAACCGAACTGATTGAACGTTTTTGATTTTGCCAAGTTCATCAAGATCCTTTTGTGATCGCGCACCGGCGTAAACGAAGAAGCCCTTTTCAGCCAGACGCTCGGCGATTTTTCGTCCAATGCCACTTGAGGCGCCGGTTACGAGAACGGCTCTTTGCTCGGCGGGAGCCTGCGCAAGCAGGGTCGCGGCACTGGCACTCGCGACAACTACTGTCACGACGAGATAACGGGCGATTGGGCGAGGGAGAAGCATGCGCAAACCTCAGGCGAATGGAGAATTTTGTACGGTAAGGATTAAACTCATGATGTGATTACTTCACAAACGATTCCGCGTCGTCGACTGCATCGAAGCACGTTTGTCGCGGCCGGCATCTACAACATTGCATGGGGCGTGTACTCCGCGCTCGATCCGCAGTGGCTGTTTCGGTTTGCGAACATGGCGCCGCTCAATCAGCCGGCAATTTTCAGCTGTTTGGCAATGGTCGTTGGTCTTTATGGGCTCGTTTATTTCGAAGTCGCGCGGCGCCTTGAAGCGGGATTTCCTCTGGCGGCGATTGGCCTCATTGGCAAAATTCTCGGTCCTATTGGGCTCGGGGTTCTCATGTTCTCGGGTCAGTGGCCGGTGCGTTCCATCGTGCTCTGTCTCACCAACGATCTCATCTGGTGGGTGCCGTTTGCGCTCTATCTCGGCGACGCATGGCCGTTTTTCCGAAGCGATTTAAGAGCCTCGAACCCACGCGCGCAGAATTAACGAGCGCCCGGTTCACGAACTGGCGCAGTCGCGCGTAACACCAATTAGACACGCTGAAGTCGGTGACTCAACTTCATCAACTTCTGCGCCGTCTTGCCGCGTTTGGCACCTACCGACATACTCTGCAGAGCCCCGCCCGTCCGCTCCCACCGCCGGAGAAGTGATCTATGGATCGTCGCGTTTCCCCCCTGTTCAATTTTGTGCGTTCCACCTCGTTACGCGGACTTCTCCAGACAGCAGTCGGAGCGGCACTGATAGCGGCCCCAATGCTGGCTTCGGCTCAGGGCAGCTGCAAAGGTCGCCCGGGCGAAGGCACACCGAAATGCGACACCACCTGGGCCAAGGCGCCGTTTGAAAAGACGGGGTGGAAGACGGTGGCGCTTGATCACTTCACCATGCACGCGGTCGATTACAAGAAGGAAGCCGCGTACTACATGGCGTTGATGAACTGGAAGCTTCGTAGTGATGACGGCACCAAGGCGGTGCTCGATATCGGCGACATAGGAAGTGTCGTCATTATGGGTGGTTTCACTCCGCCACCGCCGCCACCACCGCGCGTGTTATCCGCGGCGGATAGTGCGGCACTTGCAGCCCGTGGCGGTGGAGCTGGTGGACGTGGTGGCCGAGGTGGTGGTGGACGTGCGCCCGCTCAAGTTGCGTGGGATTCGTTCTCATGGGCCATTTCACCCTGGAACGCCAAGACCGTTGAAGCCGAACTCAAGAAGCGTGGCTTGAACCCGGTTGCTGACAACAGCGAAGGACCCGGATGCGAGAGCTTCCACATCAAAGATCCAGACGGTTTCGATTTGCAATTAAGCAACGGTTGCTTTGCAAAGGCACGCAAATCGGCGCCGAAGCCGGTCGCTGGGTGGTCGCAGCCTGCACCTTTCGAGAGCACCAACTGGAAAACTGTGTGGCTTGACCACATTTCGTTCGGTGTGTCCGATTACAAGGGCGAAGTCGCATTCTACCAAGCGCTAATTGGTTGGAAGCCAACGGGTGATGAAGGCAGTCAGAACGAAGTGTGGATGTGCGACGATTGCGGCAATAGCCTCATTCGTGGCCCGAACTCGCTCGACCCAGCATACGACAAGACGGCTCCGCACCGTGCCTCAATCGGCCACGTGTCATTCGGCTTCACGCCGTTCGACGCCGATGGTACAAAGGCCGAGTTGGACAAGCGCAGCTTGAGCTCACGGATGGACACTGGTACTTCGAAAGACATTCACGATCCGACCGCGCTCTACAAGAGCTATCACACCACTTCGCCCCAGGGCTTCGACTTACAAATCAGCAACGCCACCAAGGCCAATCGCACTGTTCGTTAAATGACCGGTTGAGCAGCACCGAAACGGCGATCCTCTCGGGTCGCCGTTT
>JBDUAX010000236.1:0-7038 GCA_040004455.1 Gemmatimonadaceae bacterium | reverse complement strand
TGTAGTCAACGCGATTGCCGGTAACGACATTGTAGGTCGACCGATACATGCCAATCCCCAATCCCGAATTGAACGAGAAGTTGTTCTCGACAACGCGCAATGAATCCGTTGACGTCATCATCAGGCCGTTCATGCTTTGTTGAATGACGTTGTTGCGAATTACGCCACCGCGAACACTGTCGAGATAAATCCCCGCGCCAAAGCGCATCCATTCGTGTTGCTCGTTGTGATGAAATGACAGCCAGTCAACCAGGCTTTCGTGCTCGACGACGCTGAAAAGCCGTGGTTTCCAACTGTTGCTCAAATCATTCGCATCAAGCGAGAGTCCGTGTGTATCACGTGCGAGAATTCCAAAGCGATAGCCCCGTGCCCGCAATCCGCGAACGCGAATGTTTGTTCCGCCATCAATCAGCAGCGCAATTCCGGTTGCTTCATCCGGATTCGCCGAAATACTCGTTCCGCGCAGTTCAACCCCCGTGAAATCGACTGTGATGTTGTTGCCGCGAATGGTGATCAGCGCCGAGTCTGTCGAAGCTTTCGCGGGAAGCGCGTATACACCGGGCTTGATTCGCACTGAACGCGTGATGACTAGGCCAGCTTTCGGCACAATTGTTGTTGGCGGCGCCGTGGATGACAACTTTGATAGCGGCGTTGCTGGCCGCTGCGCGCTCAATAGCGTCGCCGTTGCGCTCACAACTGCGACTGCCACAACACCGCGCGAACTCGCTCGCAGAATTTGCGCGCGACATTTTAGTATGCTCATCATTCGTTGATTCTGCGTTCTCGAGATCCGAAGTGTAAGTAGTCGAATCAGTGCCGGTCCCCCGCGGCCCTCGCTTCGCCTCGACTTCCCTTCCGGTGAAAAACTCGGTTCGCTACTGGAGCAGAGGCGCGTTTGGTGCCAAGATTGTCATTATCGCTCGCCGGCTTACCACCACCGGGCGCATGAACTCGCAGCAATATCGCGTTATCGCAAATCAGGAACTGCTTCATGAAATCCATCGCCGGAATTCTGCTCATCGCCAGCGCGTTCGCCGCCACGACGACATTGGCTCAAAGCCCACTCAGCCGGTGGCCGCAACACTCCAAGGAGCGGCCAACGCCGTCTGTGGTGACGCCCAGCGCACCGGTGTCGGTCAAACCTCCCAGCGATGCCGTCGTGTTGTTTGACGGAACGTCGCTCGCAAAATGGACGCAGGGCGCGGGCAAAGCTGCCGCGTGGAAACTCGTTGTTGGCGCGTTTGAAGTCGTGCCGAAAACCGGATCAATGATGACGCGCGACAGTTTCGGTGATGTGCAATTGCACATCGAATGGATGGCACCAAATCCACCGCACGGCGAAGATCAGGATCGCGGCAACAGCGGCGTGTTCTTTGGCGACGGTCGCTACGAAGTGCAGGTGCTCGATTCGTACGGCAACGTCACGTACGCCGACGGCCAGGCCGCGTCGCTCTACGGACAATTTCCGCCGCTTGTGAACGCCAGCCGGAAACCCGGCGAATGGCAGTCGTACGATATCGTGTATCATCGCCCGCGTTTCGACGCCGCCGGAAAATTGCTGTCGGCTGCGCGATTCACTGTGTTGCACAATGGCATTCTCGTGCAAGACAACATGGAATTGGTCGGGCCAACTGCAAACGGCTCGCGCCCGCCATACGAAAAACATGCAGATCGCTTGCCGATTTCTCTGCAGGATCACGGACATCCGGTGCGCTTCCGAAATATCTGGTTGCGCGATTTGGAAAAGGGAAAGTGAAGTCAGGAAGAACCGGTTTTCAATGAATTACGTTGAAAATGTTCACGAAGGTCATTTAACAGAGTTGCTTTCGAACATCCTCACGCAATTGCTGCGATGACGAAAGCCAACTTCACGGTCGGCGCGCGCCGCCGATTCTCGTTTGTACTTGCCCCCGAAAGCTGGCGCGCCGATTTGCTCGGCATGGTACTGCGCGTGACGACGGTGTTTGGCGCCGTAGCGTATGTGCCGAGCGCGTATTCGGCAATCAAATTCGGAATGACTGGCGTGTTCGTCATGGACACGGTCGCGCTGCTCGTGATGATCGCTTTGTCTCTGTTCAACCGCATTCCTCACAGAGTGCGAGCCATTTGTACATGTCTCGTTTTCTACGTACTGGGCGCGGGTCTGCTAATCGGCGTTGGCTCCATCAGCCAGATCTACCTGTTCGGATTTTCACTGCTCACCACACTGCTCCTCAGTATTCGATGGGGATTGCGAACAGTGGCTCTGAATGCAGTAACCATGCTCGCCGTTGGTTACATCGGAATTGCCGCCCCGGAAATGGTAGTGCCGCATTGGGCAACGAATTTTCTCGGCTGGTGCGTTGTTACTGTCAATTTTGTATTTCTGAATACGAGCCTGGTGTTGACGTTAGGTGCGGTGATCGCGGCGCTCGAACACGCACTGGGGCGTTCGCACAGCGCACGCGAAGCACTGGAGCACGAGCGAAAAGAACTGGTCAAACTCAATTCGTCGCTGGAGCAGAACCGAGCACTCTTCCGCATCGCCGGAATCACCGCGCGGCTCGGCGGATGGCGCGTTGAGTTAGGTAGCAATCACGTGATGTGGTCGGACGAAGTTTGTGAATTGCACGAAGTGCCCGCCGGGTATTCGCCGACGCTTGTTGAAGTCTTCAATTTCTACCTTCCCGAATGGCGTGATGTCGTCAAGGCGGCATTTGAAGGATGTGGTCGCGACGGCACGCCTTTCGATGTGGAAGCGCAACTCGTCACCGCCAAAGGTACGCGATTGTGGATGCGTGTAATCGGCAACGCGCTGCGCAACGACGTCGGGTCAATTACCCATGTTCATGGCTCGGCGCAGGACGTCACGCCCGGTAAGGTCGCTCAGGCGCTTCACGCCAAACTTGAAGAGCAATTTCGTCAAGCTCAGAAAATGGAAACAATTGGCAGTCTGGCCGGAGGCATTGCGCACGACTTCAATAATCTGATGTCGGTCGTACTCGGCTATAGCGAATTGCTCGTTGCCGATCTCAAACCCGGCGACCCGTTGCGCGCTGATATTGAAGAGATTCGAAACGCTGGGCTCCGTGCTGCCGATTTGACTCGACAGCTGCTCGCATTCAGTCGTCAACAAGTGTTGAAGCCGAGTATTGTGGACCTGGCCGAGGTTGTCGGTGGGATGGAGAACATGCTGCGTCGTCTCATCGGTGACAGTGTCGAACTGGTTACCGTATGCGCACCGAGCGTTGGGCGCATTTGCATTGATCGCGGGCAAATCGAGCAAGTAATAATGAATCTGGCGGTCAATGGTCGCGACGCGATGCCGTCGGGAGGCGTCATCACCATCGAGACCGCCGAAGTCCTGCTCGATGAGGATTATGCTTCCGAGCACGTCGGCGTGAGTCCCGGGCCGCACGTCATGCTCGCGGTGAGTGATTCCGGCAGTGGTATCGACGAAGAAACCCAGTCGCGTATGTTCGAACCATTCTTCACGACAAAGGAACTGGGCAAGGGCACCGGGCTTGGCCTCGCAACCGTGTTCGGCATTGTGCAGCAAAGTGGTGGAACCATTTGGGTCTATAGCGAACTCGGTGAAGGCACGAGTTTCAAGCTGTATTTTCCTATCGTCGCCAATGCACTTGTCGCGGCCGCCGCCGCCAATGTCGATTCTCACAACACGAAATCACTGCAAGGGTTGGAGACAATTTTGCTTGTTGAAGACGACGCGAGTGTCCTGCAACTCGCGCGCACAATCTTGCGCAGACGTGGCTACAACGTGCTGGAGGCGCAAAATGGTGGTGAAGCACTGCTGCTTTGCGAACAGTATTTTGCGCCGATTCACTTGCTCTTGACCGACGTTGTCATGCCGCGCATGAGCGGCCGCCAACTCGCCGAACGTCTGCAACTGTTGCGTCCGACAATGAAGGCGCTCTTCATGTCCGGGTACGTCGACGACATCATGGTGCGTCACCATCTTGTCGATGCAACGGTCGCCTACGTCCAAAAGCCGTTTTCCCCCGACTCACTGGCGCAGAAAGTGCGAGAGGTTCTTGGGGTGCAACGAGAGCGGGCGGTTTAGCAACGATTTTTGAACGACAGCGGCTGCTATTTCTTTTGAAGCCCGCTTAACGCGTGTCGTACTTGCTGAATCAGTTGCGCGTCTGACATGCCAGCCACGAATCCCGTTGTTGGAATAACCTTGGTGCCGGTTGGCCAGCGCATGCGCACGGCGGCGTACTGTTGAAGCGTGCCGTTTGCATCCTTCGCTGTGCAGCGTGAGAGATCGTAGTGAACACTCACACCATCAACGATTACAATTCGGCTTTCTACAACTCGCCATTGCTCAGCGCTTCCTGCAGCCGGCAATAGCGGCGCAGGCTGCACCGAACTCATCCCGTTCATGCGAAGCTCCCGCAGTCGTCTCGTATTCCTGGTATCATTGCTGTTTCTCTCGGCATAATACCGACGTATAATGAGCGTTGCTCAATGTTGTAACGCCACTGATACGTTCAGTTTTTTGCGTGGTAGTTCTTTTAAGCCGATTGGCGCAGTTGTTCGACCAACGCATCGTGTGTTTGACCGCTGCAAGGCAGTGCTGGTTCTGATTCATCAAAAAGCTGACGCAAAATTTCAGGTTCGTACCAAAGTTCGTTACGCGTCATGGTAAATCTCGTGCGTTCGCCCGGCGCCTTGAACAACACAGCGTAAAGCGTCAGCTGTGACGAAGTGATGCCCATAGGTTTGGTGGCGTCGAGTTGCGCGGTCCATACGCGCCCATCATTGGCGCAAAGATTGACTTGCTGAGACATTGAATCACCTTCGAAAATTCCCGCTCTGATTGACGATTCACGCGAAGCATGAACTCGCGACCAGAGGCGTACGCATTGTAGATACCCAATGGACCAGGCGTCAGGCGTGATTCGCGGCACCGATCGCACCAGCAGAGGCAATTTTTGAACATGATGTAACGTTCGCGAGCACTAGCGTGACGCTGTTTTGATTTGCAGCACCACTTTCTCATCAATACAGACATTTTTGCAAACGCCGTACTTCACGGTCAACGTGTGTGTGGAGTTTCCAACTTTAGTGCGTGGCGCGTCGAGCTTGAGCGGAATGTTAAGCGTTCCCTCGTATTCGTAAGTCGTGTCGCGACCGCGCACCTCTTGTTTCGCCTTTGGAAAAACCACTTCACGCGTGCGCCAGCCGTTGCTCAACTGCCAAACCAGTTGCGTTGCAACTCCGGATGATCCGGGCACTCCTGCGTAAATGTGCCAGCCCGATGTCATGGTGAGGCGCAGCGTGCCTTCCCAGGCACCTTCGTTGCTTGTTGTTGGCCGTGCTGAGGGCTTTTTCTCAACGATGACCGCCTGTACGTGCGTTGAGTGGGCGCTTTGTGCATGAATGTCAGGCGCTGTAGCCAATTGGATTGCACTTGTCAGTAGCGCAATTGCGAACGTAACGCGACGAAGTTCGCGCGATCTGAATGCACGCCGTTGTTCACTCATTTCAAAACGCGCTCCAACGTTGATTGTAGTGCACCACCTCTCAACTCGGCACCCTCAGCCAGAATATTACCATCGGGACCAATCAACACCACACGAAGAATTCCCGTGATTTCCAAGTTGTATTTCGGCTCAAACGCGTTTTGTCCGGCTTTCAACAGCGGGCTGGTGAACATCTCGACGAAATACTTCGTCCAATCCGACGCACGGAGTCGCTCGCGTAACTCTAGGAATCGAGTGTTTATCTAGCGCAAAATTTGAGAGAATAATTACGATGCGAAAATTGACTGTGTAGGTACGTTGCTGGATGGAGTCTTCGCTGCTGCAACAATGAAAGGGCTGCACGGTCGGAACTACCCGCTGGCGAGCAAGAGTTGTCGCGTCTCGGACGTGCATGCGACTCGTAACGGCACACCGCCAGCGAACGAATCACGTGCTGTGTACGACAGTGCGCTCGCAAAAAAGGATCTCGGCTGCGCCCGCTCAGTGTGATACACTGCAAAGCTACTGGTCGTAGCTCCCCGCAACGTGCTCGCCTGACCCAAGCGACCGGTGTCCCGCTACCGCACGCTCAGCTGCCGCACCATCCTGTGCTCGACCAGGTGTGGCTTGCCGGTCGCGTCGGCCGCGAAACACACGAGCACATACTCGCCAGGCTTCAACTTCGCCGTGAAGAAAGCGTGACGGCCACCATCCATGTGCTCGACGCCGCCGGCCGAGGCCATGGTGGGCGGGGGCCCTGCAAGCGTCCCAGCCCACTTCCTAAAGTCTTCTGCGGTCTTGCCGGGCACGAGCTGCAACAGTACCGTGGTGTGCGCTTCGCGACCCGTATTGTTGACCCTAATGGTCTGCGCGCCCGCTCGCAGTGGTGCTGACAGGTCGAAGCTGTATTCCCGGAGCGTGATCACTACGTCGGCTTTCGGCTCCGGCGCGCTCGGCGCGGACGACGGCACGACACGGAACGCATGCATCATCCCCTTCTTGATATGCGGTATGCCATCGGGCAACACGATGTCGCAAACGAGCACGTAGTTACCAGGCTCAAGGGTCGCGGTGGCGTCTCCCGTTTGCCCCGGGTCAGTTGCTGCCGGCCCACCAAATCTGAGAGCCCACGATGGCAGACTCCCGTGCTCGGGACCTGACGTGCCGAAGCTCGCGATGTAGGCCTGCGCGTATTCCGCGGCACCCTTTCCCTCATTCAGCTTGACTATCTGCGCATGATGCAAGGTGTGGCCACCATTGACCAATCGGAATGTCGTGAGTCCCGCCGGGATCTCGGCCGGTCCGGCGAACGCATAATCAGTTGCTGTGATCGTGACCACGCGCGGGCCGGACGTTGACCGGCGTGGCGATGACGTGGCGGCTTGGGAAGTCTGGCCTGTGATGCCGTTCGGTGCAGCAAGAAACCAAGCGGCAAATGGCGTGACGGCGAGGAGTGCGTAGCGAAACGTGCGGGATAAAGGGACGACCATGGCACACCTCAGGGCAGGGAGATTCACAGCAAAGGCGGACACTGGGCCGCCCCGCGCACATCCACTGGAACGAGATTCCGAAC
>JBDUAX010000643.1:0-2119 GCA_040004455.1 Gemmatimonadaceae bacterium | reverse complement strand
AAGGTTCTCGCCATGGCCCGCGAAGAAGCCGCTCGTTTGCACCACGAATACGTGGGCACCGAGCACATTCTTCTGGGACTGATCAAGGAAGGCGAGGGTGTTGCCGCCGCGGTGCTGCAAGCGATGAATGTTGATCTTGAAGATGTGCAACAGCGCATCGAAGATCAGGTCAAGAAGGGCAAGGCCGCACAAGCGACCGGGCCCGATCTGCCATATACCTCGCGCGCGAAAAAAGTCCTGGAACTCGCCATGGCCGAAGCGCGCGATTTAAGCCACAGCTACGTTGGCACCGAGCACTTGCTGCTTGGATTGCTGCGTGAAGAGAAAGGTATTGCCGCGCAGGTCCTCACGGACGCGTCGGTGAGCCTCGAAGCGGCGCGCACGGAAACGTTGCGGTTGTTAGGCAACCCGGACGCACCCAGCAGCGGCCAAAGCAGTTCGGCCAGTGCGGAAAAGTCGGGAGTGGTTCCGCCGGCCGCCGCACCCGCCAAGGGCGACAAGAAATCCAAGACGCCCGCACTCGATCACTTTTGCCGCGATCTCACGCAGCTCGCGACCGAAGGCCAACTCGACCCCACCATCGGTCGCGCCAAGGAAATTGAGCGCGTGATGGAAGTGCTCACGCGCCGCAAGAAAAACAACCCAGTGCTCATTGGCGAGCCCGGTGTTGGCAAGACGGCCATTGTCGAAGGGCTTGCGCAGCTCATCGCGAACGGAGATTGCCCCGACTCGTTGCGCGACAATCGCGTGTTGTCGCTCGACATGGCAGCGGTTATCGCCGGCACAAAGTATCGCGGTCAGTTCGAAGAGCGCCTGAAAGCGGTGATGAATGAAATTGCACAAAACAAGCAAGTCATTCTTTTCATCGACGAATTGCACACGTTGGTTGGTGCCGGTGCGGCAGAAGGTGCAATTGATGCCAGCAATATGTTGAAGCCGGCGCTCGCGCGCGGCGAGTTGCAGTGTGTTGGTGCGTCGACGCTCAACGAATATCGCAAATACATCGAAAAGGACGGTGCGCTCGAACGTCGTTTTCAAACCGTCGTTGTTGATCCGCCGTCAATCGACGAGACCGTGCAAATTTTGCAGGGGCTCAAAAAGAAGTACGAGGATCATCACCGCGTGAACATTCCGGATGAGACGCTGGTCATTGCCGCAAAACTTTCGGAACGATACATCACCGATCGTTTCCTGCCCGACAAGGCCATCGACGTCATCGACGAAGCAGGCGCACGTGCTCGACTCGCCGCCCAGGTGCCACCGCCGGAAGTTGCGGCGCTCAAGGAGCAGCTCGAAGCGATCAACACCGACAAAGAATCGGCGGTGCGGGATCAAAACTTCGAACGCGCCGCTGCGTTGCGTGATACCGAGCGTGAACTGCGCGCGGAAATCAGTCGCAAGCAGGAAGAGTGGGAACAGCGTCGTCAGTCGCATCGCCCAACGCTTGGCGAAGAAGAAATCGCCTTCATCGTCGCGCGCTGGACCGGCATCCCAGTGACGCGTTTGCAGGAGGCAGAAACGTCGCGACTGTTGCGTATGGAAGAAGAGCTGCACAAGTCCGTGGTCGGTCAGGACGAAGCCATTAAGGCGTTGTCGCGATCCATCCGTCGCAGCCGGGCGGGGCTCAAGGATCCGCGCCGTCCTATCGGCTCGTTCATCTTCTCGGGCCCGACCGGTGTTGGTAAGACGGAGTTGGCGCGTTCCCTGGCCAAGTTCCTGTTTGCCGATGCGTCTGCGCTCATTCGCGTGGATATGAGCGAATACATGGAGAAGTTCTCCGTGTCCCGGCTCATCGGCGCGCCTCCGGGCTATGTGGGGTACGAAGACTCAGGCACCCTTACCAAAGCGATCCGCCGAAAGCCATACAGCGTGGTGCTGCTCGACGAAATCGAGAAGGCGCATCCGGATGTGTTCAACATCCTGCTACAGGTGCTGGATGAGGGTCATCTCACGGACAACTACGGCCGAGTGATCGATTTCAAGAACACGGTGGTCATCATGACGTCCAATGTGGGCGCCAAGGATATCACCAAAGGAAAATCTCTTGGATTTGGTACCTCCGACGCACGCAACGATTTCGAGCGAATCAGTGACAAAGTGAAGGAAGAGATGGGACGGG
>JBDUAX010000642.1:0-2121 GCA_040004455.1 Gemmatimonadaceae bacterium | reverse complement strand
CCAGCGTTCATGCAAATTGAAGGGCTCGCAATTGACGAAGGCGTTTCGTTCGTCGATTTGAAAGCGACGCTCAGCGAATTCGCACGCCGTTTTTACGGCGGGTCACGTCGTGTGCGCTTTGGTCCATCGTATTTTCCGTTCGTTGAGCCTGGCGCGCAGATGGATGTCGAAGTTGACCTTGGCGACGGGAAAGGCCTGCGTTGGGTTGAGATATTGGGCTGCGGCATGGTGCATCCCAACGTGTTGAATGCCGCTGGAGTTGATAGCGAGAAATACACCGGTTGGGCATTCGGCATGGGACCGGCGCGCATTGCAATGTCGCGTCACGGCGTTCCCGATATCCGCTTGTTCTACGATTCCGACGTACGCTTTCTGGAGCAATTCGCGCGATGATCGTTTCACACGAGTGGCTCAAGCAATTCGTTCCGCACAACCTGAGCGCGCAGGAAGTTGGCGACTTGCTCAGTCGTCACACGGTCACGCTTGACGGCGTCGAGGCCGCGGGCGCTGACCTATCAGCATTTGTCGTAGCGCAAGTTGTGCAGGCCGGCAGACATCCGAATTCAGATCACCTCTGGGTAACGAAGGTTGACGACGGCAGCGGCACCATTCTCGACGTTGTGTGCGGCGCGCCAAACGTCGTTGCGGGAACGAAGTATCCGTTCGCGCGCACGGGCACGAAAATGCCGGCCGGCATTACCATTGAAAAACGAAAGATTCGCGGCGAAACATCAAACGGCATGTTGTGTTCGGCACGCGAACTCGGACTCGGTGAAGAACACGACGGAATTCTCGCGCTGAATACCGACGTCGCGCCAGGAACGCCATTGTTGCAAGTAATTCAAGCGGGGGACTACTCCCTGAATCTTGATGTGCTTCCCAATCGGCCGGACTTGCTGTCGCACCGCGGCGTTGCGCGCGAAATCGCTGCGATCACGGGATTGGTGTTTTTGAAAACGCCTCCAGCAGACTACGACGCCGATGGAATGGCAGCGAGTGGTCTTGCGGAAGGTGCAACAGAAGCGAGCGCCGGTGGCGTAACTGTAACCATCGAAGACACGACCAGCTGCCCGTTGTACAACGCGGTTGTTATTCGCGGCGTGAAGGTCGGTGAGAGTCCAGCCTGGCTAAAACAGAGACTGGCAAGCATCGGTGTGCGCAGCATTAGCAACGTCGTTGATTTTACAAATTACGTGTTGCACGGGTACGGCCAACCAATTCACGCGTTCGATCTCGACAAGCTGGCGGGATCCCAAATTGTTGTGCGCGCGACACGCGATGGAGAGTTGATTACGACGCTCGATGGAGTGACGCGAAAAATCGATAAGGGCACAACGGCCATTTGTGATGCCGACAAGCCAGTCGCGTTAGCGGGCGTGATGGGCGGTCGCGATAGTGAAGTCACCGAAAGCACAATCAACGTGCTTATCGAAATTGCATCGTTCGACGCGAAGTTCGTACGCAAGGTGCGGCGTGCAACAAATCTCAATACGGATGCCAGCTATCGATTTGAACGCGGCGTCGACGCAAACTCAATTCGAGAAATCGCAGCGCTCGCATTTCTTTTGTTGCCTCGAGTTGCCGGCGGAACACTTGATGGATGGATATCCGTTGGAAAACGTCCACCGCAACATGCGCCTGTCACCGTTCGGCCGTCCCGCGTTTCTCACCTCGTTGGCGCGGAATTCTCGATTGGTGAATGCATTCGTTTTCTCGAACCCCTCGGTTGCACGTGGGTGGCTGGTGACGACGAAACACTCGTCGTAACACCACCATCATGGCGCACAGATCTCAATCTCGAAGTGGATTTCATTGAAGAGATTGCGCGTCTCAAGGGCTTCGACAACCTGCCGAACGATTTGCGCGCTACGCGTCCGGGTTCAGTGCCCGATCATCCGTTGTTTGTGCAAGGGCGCCGAGTGCGCGACACGTTGGTCGCCGCAGGACTCGCTGAAACGCGTCCGATGCCGTTCACAAAAGTGGACGGTGGTCCGACGTTGCGCGTACGTAACCCGCTGGCGGACGACGAACCTTTTTTGCGTCAATCATTGTTGGAAACACTTGCGCGTCGAGCGGAGTTCAACCTCACGCGCATGCAAGGCAACGTGCGATTGTTTGAAA
>JBDUAX010000235.1:0-7045 GCA_040004455.1 Gemmatimonadaceae bacterium | reverse complement strand
ATGTTCTCCAAGCTCATTCGATTTCGGACAGCGTAACGCATCACGTACGCAACCCACACGATGAATGCGATGACAAACATTGCCGTGCGAAGTGCAGCTCCGGATGACGGTGATTGCTCCGCCAGTTTGAGTGCAAGACCCGCCTGAAACGGATTCACAGGACTGAAGGCCGAGCCAATCATTGCCGCACCGCCGCTCATCGCAACAGCCGTGAGTGCATCAACACCAATCGCGCGCGACAACACCAACAGCACCGGAATGAGCGGAATGATTTCTTCCTGCATGTTTTCCAGCCCACCCATCGTGTAGAAAAACAGCGAGACGACGGGAATGGCCCACAGCCCCCGCGTGTTCAATCGCGCTGTGAGCGCGCCAACTGCGCGGCGCAGTACGCCGAGCTGGTCGAGCATGACAAATGCGCCGCCAGCGAGAAGCACGACAATGACTACATCAGCGCCTTCAATGAAGCCGCGTGGAATGGAAAGCGTTGCCGTCCACGGACCAACCGGCGAACTCGGCACTGCGTGGTATGTGCCGGCGACAACTACTTGTCGCCCGGTCGCCTCATCTTTGTGCCGAGTGTATTCGCCGGCGGGGAGTACCCACGTGAGAAGCGCCGCAACGATCACGGCGCCCAACAACAATACGATCGGGTGCGGCAGGCGGATGGGCTTCATGGAGCGCTATGGTGCACTCACGACCGCCCATCCGCAATTACCGCTCTATATCCGTGTTCTCATCCGCCGTCTCTACATCCGTTTCCGGATCATCACCATTGCCGCCGCGAAAACCGTCGGTCATGTGATCGGACTGTCCGTTCGCAAAGAGCGAAACCAGATCTTCGCCACCTCGGCTCGCGCGTCCCGTGACTTCTTCCGGAAGCGGACCATCCCCTTTCGACTTCGGTTCGTTGAACGATCCCGATTCACCAACATCACTGCTGATGCTATCGGCCGCAGTAGCGTTGTTGTTCAACGCGTTGCGACGCGCATCTTCAATCGGCGTCACGTTGCTTCGCTTTGACATTGATGTGACCTCGGCGTTTAAGAGTTGAACCATCCTGGTAGGTCATACTGTGCTAAGTGGCCATGGGTCCGTGAATGTGACGTGCGACGCCGAATGATTTCTGAGTCCATTGGCGCGCGCTAGCGCTGTATGCGCTCTAATGACGCTGTGATTTTGACCGTTTTCAGTGCGCGACAGCTGCCGCTCTCGCGAGAAACGCGCACCCCGTCAACAGAGAAATCACGATAACCCTGGGCGCTTACCAGCACCTGGTATACACCTTCTCTTTCGGATGCAGCGTACAGCACTGGCAGTTCTGCTTGAGATGACGGCTTCGTTTGTATCTCTACATAGGCGCCATCGGTGACACGCAAACTCGGCACAGACTCCGGCGCATTGTGTGTTGCGGCATCGATTACCGTGACGGCGATTCCGCTCACTCCAATTGACACGCAGTCGCCACAGGCCTGAAGCATCGTCAATGCACCAATACCTGCAGCGATAAGTGCTTGGCGGCAAAGACCGAGCTTACTCACTGGAAGTTTCCGATTTGAATATTGAATTGCTGCTCGACTCCACGGTGACGTATTTTATGTCATTCAATAGCGAAGTTCTCATGCTGTCCGGCGGTGATATTCATACAGTTATTTCAAGCTGCGCACAAATGACAAATACGCTTCGCGTTGCGCTTCGGCGGCGGCCTTCGGCCCAAACATCTGGAAAATGAGTGAACCCTTTGGCGTTTCAATAATCACGGCAATCAGTATGTGGTTGGGCAATGCATCTTGCGGCGCCGATCCCGCGCCAATGCCGCGCGCGTATGTGCCTTGATATTCCGCAATTGTCATTGGAAACGCGCCGACTTTTCCCTGGGTGATTTTATCGGAAACGGGTTTGCCATCGGGATTGCTGAACTGACTCTTCCAGCGTTCGAGATTGGCGTCGACGGTTCCTCCCTGCCCTGGCCCAAACGAATACACAATGACCTCGGCGCCACCTGCCGCACCCGCAACGAATTCGGCCAGGCGCATTTTTGATGCAGGCGGACGAGAGGTCCACGTTTTCGGAACCGTCGCAGTGTAGTCGAGCAGCGATACTGTCGTCGGTTGCGCGAACATTGCTTGTGGTAGAGAAAGCGCCGCAATTGCGATCAGCGATGCTGCCTTCATAAGGACAGCTGCGCGCCTTTTGGGCATGGCGAGTATCAGCGCCTTGAAGCTGGAGCAAATTCCAGAGTTCTTTGCATGCGGTATTGACGTGAATGTTCTTCCGGTGTTCGTCATCCGTCCTGACATACGTTCTCCTTGAGAAAAGCTGATTCAGCGCCCGCAAATTGTGCGAGCCAATTCGATAGACGTCGCGCTACTTCGTTTGTGTCGCCGATAACGTTAGCGGCCGCGAGCATGTGATCGTTTTGCAATATGCCAATTTCATCATGGTAATTCGCGGGCAGCGGAAGAAAGCTGCGCGTCTGACGAATTACGGTGACTGTGTCTTTGGTATCGCGTTGCTTCGACGCGTAATCGCGTTGGGTGATGCCGAGTAGTGCGTGAACGACTTCGAGCGATTCGGTTGTTGCGGCGAGGGGAAAAAGCGCATGGCGCAATTCGCTCAGGTCGTCGGGAGAAATCATCGCGAGGTTCAGCACGCTGACTGGCGCGTCGGCATCGCGCGCAATTATTTCGTCGGCCCACAGCACGACCGATTCACCGGAGATGAGTCCCAGTAAAAGTGCGGCGCGATAGAAGGAAGCGTGTTGGGTGTAGTTGGTCATGACTTCGAAAAAATCTAACGTGATTTTCGCTTGGCGACCGCGGCTTTCTTGGACGTGGCTTTCTTGGACGTGGCTTTCTTGGACGTGGCTTTCTTGGATGTGGCCTTCGCGACGAAAACCTTCGTTGGATTCTTCTTGCCGTTATCCGTCAACGTTTCGCCGCGCGCCAGCATTGCGACGTAGAGTGCAACACGCTCTGCGCGCAATTCGGCTTTTTTCACGTTGCCAACACGAAACGCCATCGCAAAAAGATTCAACTTGTTCAGTATGTCAAACGTTTTCTTCGCTTTTGGATTGGCATCGATGGCTGCTTGCAAATCAGCCGGAGTTCGCATGTTGCGACCGGCCGCATACGCGCGATCCCAGCGCCCATCGGCTTTCGCAAGGTCGATTTGCTTTTGTCCTTCGGGTTGCATGCGACCGGCATCGGATAATCGCGCCACGTGCTCAATATTTGTTTGCGACCAGATACTGGTTTTCGTGCGCGGAGTGAAACGCTGGATGAATGACTTGTCGTCCCACGATTTTTTCAGACCATCGATCCAACCGTAACAGAGCGCCGAGTCCAGTGCCTCGGCGTAGGTCACCGTTGCGAGCCCGGAGGCTTTCTTATGGATCTTGATCCAGATTTCGGTTGCGCTGGAGTAATTGATTTGCAACCATTGATGAAATTCCGCAGCGGACGCGAAACTACGGATGGATTTCGGATTGGGAATGACGGGGGGCATAGGCGTTCGAACGGAGTTTGCGTTTCGGCTGTTGCCTAATCAAATGCAGTTGAGGACGAAGGCCAGACCGGTTGGTGAAGCCTGCAGGTTTATTTGTCACCGCAGATTGGGTAGCCAAAAAGATCAGCAGGCCAACGAGCCGAAAACAACGACTTTTTTGCCAATCTGCCAAATGTCGGTGCATCGAACCCATAATAGTCAGCTGATTGCATTCAGCTAATAGCAATAAGCGTCCAGCAATGAACCACCAGCGTCCGGCTGTCCGCCAACATCTGAGACTGATTCATTCCTCCATTTCATTCTCGATTTAACAATCAGCAGCGGTAGCAACAACCGCATCATCATCGTCATCAAGGTCATCACCGTCATCATCAGCCAAATACAAAACATCCAAAAAGGAACTCAGCCCAAAAGCCACCGCCAAAAGGAAACGGGGCCGCTTTCGCGGCCCCGTTTTTATGACATTACCTGGTACGCGATTCGGATCTACTTCATCACCGCGCGACCGGCGTTCAAGTCGTTCCAGTTCATTATGGCGTTGAAGCCCATGATGAATGTGCCTTGCGTCTGCCAGCGCCAGAATGGACGCATGGTGAACATCACGACGTGGCCCTGACCGATTGGTGAATCAACTACCAACGGACGGTTGGAAAGATTTTCGCCGCCACCCAACACACCCGACAACAGCAAGTCGCGTTCGCTGGCTGGGAATTGCATCACAACGCGCGGGCCCATTCCCTCGAGCACTGCTGCTGCGCCGGCGCGATTTCCGCCGCCACCAAAGCCACCGCGACCACCACCGAGATCAGCGGGCGCGTTCGCGGCGGGCAACGTCCATTGCTGCAGCGGATTCCACTGCGAGTGTTCAACCCACGTCGCCATTGGTTGCGTGTTCTGATAGATGCTTTCGTTACCCGCGCCAAATCCACCACCACCGAATGCACCGCCTGCGAGTGCGCCGCGGCTACCTGGACGCAACACGTCGATTGTGCTTTGTGCTGCAGTCTTTGGAGCGGTTGGAACACCAGCATCGAGAATGACGCCGCCGCTGAAGTAGATCGGCAATTGATTCACGTTGAAGCCGTAATTGATTGGGCTTCCCATGTCGCTGATGACGCCGCGCAAAATTGTGCCGCGATCAACAAGTCCCGGTGCTGGAACTGTACGCAAACCAGGCGTGAGGCTGTATTGCGGGAAGATCGATGATGTCGTGCCTTCGGTGATGATCGTTCCACCGGCCTGCACGAACTCGTACAACAGCTTGAGTCCGTCGTTGCCCAAACCGCCGCGCGTGTCGGACGTGGAATCGGGATAGCCGAGCGCCTGAAATTCCGCGGTCTTCATATACGGAACCGGTGCGCCAGTGGTTGGCGGAGGCGTTCCAACCGCGCCACCACTTGGCCACAAAATTACGTCGAACTGTGAACGCAGATTTCCCATTTTGCGCACGGCGTTTTCGCCGAAATACTTGAACGGGATTTTGTAGTAGTCGAGTGCACCGCGCACCCAACCTTCGTTCTGCGTGTTCGTCCAGCTGTGGATATACCCAATGCGCGGAATGTCGAGATCATGCGACTTGACCGTCGGTGCCGATGCAACCGCCCACGCGGAAAGGCCAAGCTCCGTCAACAACGATTGCAACTGCGCGTGATCGGCGCCCGCAATGATGTATGAACCGGCCGGGAATGAATGTCCGGCTGCTTCAAATTTGTCTTCGGCCGCGGACATCTTCGTGGTTGCCATGCGATATCGCAATGCGACCATGTTGTTGTCACCGGAATGTTCAACAATGACCGTTGAGCCCGAGCCTGCAATTCCACCTGCAGCGCGCACGTGTTCTTTCACCAACGTCATCGGTGATTTGAGCAAGGCCGGGTCGTTGATTTCCTTGATGATCATGTTGCGCATCATCTGATACGTCCAACCCGTGTCGTCGTAAGGCGACGGATTCGTGGTCGGATAGTTCTGAACGCTGAAGTAGATGTCGGCAACGGTACGGAACGGCTGATCGCCGCGCACAATCCAATCCCCCTTCTTCACATTGACGTCACCAACTTTGAAATCGCTGTTGGCCGTGCTGAACTCGAGCCCCTGATCAATGAGCTCGTTGACTGCGTCAGCCGCGTTGGCTTTCGCATGTTGATCAGCTGGAATGACCCAGCCCTTGATCGGGCCGTTCTTTCCTTTGTTGACGGCGTTCTTTCCCTTTATCCAATAGTTTTCAAGGAAACGCTCGCGATCGTGACCCGTGTTCGACAACGCGAACAACACCGCTGACTCCTGAATGTTCGTGTTGGCGCGTGAGCCCCAGCGAATGTCATCAGGTGTTGGATTCGGACGGAACCACTCGCGGCTCTGCGCGTAGTTGCTGCCACCCAAAACGGTCGTGAGCGGCTTGGTCGTGTCGACTGCAGCTGCAGCGCCACGTCCACCACCCCCACCACCCCCACCACCCCCACCACCGCGTCCGCCACGACCGCCACGGCCTGCCGCCGCGATTGCCGAATCGGAGGCGCCGCCTCGCCCGGTCCCCGCGCCCGCTGCTGCGGGAGCCGCGGCATCTGGCGCACCAAAACCACCTCGACCACCTGCACCCTGATTGCTGTTCGGTGCAGTTGATCCGGTGCAATTCGAGCCATAGCTCTGCACTTCGTAAAAGCGACCAACGGCGTTATGCGCGTGCACAACGTAGAACATGTAATTCGGAACCCAGCCGTCGTAGAAACCATACGTCCACACGCCCGGCACGCCACGCTTCGTCATTTCCATGACGTCGTTTTCGGCCATCATCCACCACTCGTTAATCGTGATGGGATCGAGCTGTTCGTTGTATGGACCGGTTCCCGTTGATGCGTACAACAACGTTTGCGCTTCGTGCAAATCGTGCAGAATGGTTGGATGCCACTCGAGGCCCATCTTTTCGACGGCCTGCGTGAGTTGCAACATCTGACCCATTCCGTCGCGATTGTTATCGTGCGCGACATACTTGCCCCAGTACGGCGTGGGCAAATTCACGCCGGGATTTTTTGCGCGGAAATTGCAACCGTCAACGATTTTTTCGCGGCCGTCAACTTCAATGACCGGTGTGATCATCGTGATGACATTATCGCGAATGCCTTTCACCAATGGTGTTTCTTCGACGACCAGGCGATACGCCAATTCCATCAGCATTTCCGGTCCACCGGTTTCGGTGGAGTGCATGCCGCTGGTGAGGTAGTAAATCGGCTTCGCTGTTTTGATCAGGCTACGCGCACGTTCTTCGGTGGTTTTGCGCGGATCAGTGAGCTCGGCGAGATAACCTTTGTAGGTGTTGAGATTCTTGATCGTTTCTTCGTTGGCAATGGCGAGAATGACGATGTCGCGTCCTTCTTCCGTCTTGCCAATTGTCCAGTATTTCGCGCGTGTTGGTGCGGCATCGGCAATCGCTTTCAGATAGCGATGAATGTCGGACGCGTGCGTGAGGTAGCCCGGGGTGCCGACGATGCGCTCGATGCCCTTGAACTTGAGCGTCGTGGGGACTTTGTCGGAGGCGGGAAGG
>JBDUAX010000641.1:0-2124 GCA_040004455.1 Gemmatimonadaceae bacterium | reverse complement strand
AGCGCAACGGAACCTTCGTCGTGGCGGGTGTCCTCGTTTTGGGTGCTGTTGTCATCATTTCCGGATTCTCGTCAGGACGAATTGCTGCCGCAACGAAGCCGTCGGAGCCAGCAGCGGCCGCCGTGAAGTGCGACACGGGCAATGGAGGGATTACACTTCCCGCCGGCTTCTGCGCCACCGTTTTCGCCGATAGCGAGGGCTTGGCGCGCAGCATGGCTGTTGCTGCCAACGGCGACGTTTTCGTTGCCATTCAGTCACCGCGACGCGCAGGCGTGCCCGGCGGCGTTCTGGTTTTGCGTGATGCGGACAAAGATGGTCACGCCGAAAAGCAGGAACGCTTCGGGCCAAATAGCGGAGGCGGAATTGCAATGAATGGCAGATCGCTCTATCTCGACGTAAAGACTGTCATTTTGCGTTACAACATTCCGGATGGCGCAATGCAGCCAAGTGGACCGCCCGACACCATCGTTTCCGGTATTCCTCAAGGCGGCAATCACGTTTCGCGTGAAGTTGTGCTTGATGGTAAAGGCAATCTCTACCTGAACGTCGGTTCGGCCACCAATTCGTGTCAGGAAAAAGATCGCGCCAACGGATCGAAAGGCGTTGACCCATGCGTCGAACTCGAAACTCGCGCCGGCATCTGGAAGTTTTCCGATACGCAGGTGAACCAGAAGTTTTCAACGGCGGCGCGTTACGTTACCGGAATACGGAACGCGGTCGGACTCTCGTGGAATAAGAAAGACAATTCACTCTACGCGACACAACACGGCCGTGATCAACTTCTCGAAAATTGGCCAGCGCTGTACGACGCTACAAAGTCAGCGGAAAATCCCGCCGAAGAATTTGTCAAAGCCGATGCGGGAAGTGATTTCGGTTGGCCGTACTGCTACTATGACAACGATCTCAAACACCTTGTCATGGCGCCGGAATACGGGGGCAACGCAAAAGACATCGGTCGTTGCTCAACAAAAAAGTTGCCCCTCGCCGCTTTCCCTGGACACTGGGCACCCAACGCTTCCACGTTTTACAGTGGCACGGTTTTCCCTGCGAAGTATCGTGATGGCGCGTTCATTGCCTTTCACGGTTCGTGGAATCGTCAACAGCACATGCAAGCGGGCTACCGCGTTGCCTTTGTGCCCAGCAAGAATGGAAAATTCGACGGCACGTACGAAACGTTTGCAAGTGACTTTGCCGGCGCAGGCCCAACTGATTTGGATAAGGGTCCCTACCGGCCAACGGGACTGACTACGAGCGCTGATGGCGCATTGCTCATCAGCGACGACAAGGCCGGACGCATTTGGAAAGTCTTTTACAACGGCTCGGCGAAGTAATTGAGCACAAAACAAAAGCCCGCGAGACAATGAGTCTCGCGGGCTTTTTTAGTCGATCACGCTATCAGTATTTGATGGTAATCAAGGCTTTGATTTGTGCCGGCAATGCGAAATCAACTGGCGACACGTCATTGAGCACAATGTCCGACGCGGTCATCACCATTCTGGTTGAACCGCTCATCAAATCGCGCTTGGTTGCCACCATCATTCCGCCGAATTGCTTATACGCCGATTCAATTTGCCTGACTTCTATTGTGCCCTGCGCCGACTCCTGCGTGGTTTGTGAACCAACGCGAAGGCCCGTCTCAATCGAGAAATAGTCATTCACCACTCGACCAGACTTGAGCACGATTTTCACCTGCCAGCTTTTCTCACCACCGAATTCAACTGAACCGACGGTTGCTGCGCTCGTGTAGCGATCGTTCGAGTAGAGCAGGATCCGGTAGAAATCGCATTCCTCGGCCATCATGGAGGTCTCTCTCTCCGACTTCACGCGCGGCCCCTGCATTGGATTCACTTCCCAACCGGTCTTCCCATCGTAGCCACTCGCGACGTCGCCGATTCCGGGAAGCGTCATCTTCGACACCATGCGATTGGGTGCGGCGATAATGGTTTCCACTGGCGCACTGATTCCCATCGAAACGATTTGCATCGTCCCAATCGTTTTGATCGACGTAACTCTAAGGATTGCCTCTTTTCCGCCAACGGCGGCAACATGGCGCGCAAATATTTCTTCAGCCTTCGGCGCGGCCTGCTGCGCGAAAGACAATTGGGAAGCCAAACTCAGAAGGGC
>JBDUAX010000234.1:0-7070 GCA_040004455.1 Gemmatimonadaceae bacterium | reverse complement strand
ACTCGGCTCACCTGAACACCAACGCCGTATTTCTCAAGAAAGCCCGACAGAAATACTTCTTCCGATGCAAGGCCCGGCACCATCAATGCGCCAAATGGATCAAGCGTGATTGTCGAAGCAGCCGACGCGAGGTAGTAGTCCTTCGTGTCCGCGTTCACGAGATACGCGTGCACCGGCTTTTTCGACGTCGCGTGAAATTCAATCAGTGCTTCGCGCAATTCCTTGAGTGCGGCGAATCCCGATCCGTATCCGTCCGCATTCACGTTGCCTTCAATGAGTATGCCGCTAATGCGATCATCTTTCGCGGCACCGCGAACAGCAACAATGGCCGATCGCAAGGGCAACTTGTCGCCGCCACTCGAACTCAGGATGTTCTGAAACGCCGACCGCGGCTCGAAATCACCGGGCGCATCGGACAGCGTGTTTGACATGTTGATGATGAGCACAGAGCCCACGCGCACGGTTGGTGCTCGCGAACTTCCGGCTGAGGCCGCGATACCGGCGATGATGAGAATCGAGCCAACCACCACGATGGCAATGGTGACAAGATTCGCGGCGAGTGCGGCAAAGAACTGCTTCATGCAATGCTCCAAACGGACAGGGATTGGAGCAAGCTAGCAAAGGCGGGACTTTGCCGCCGGAAAGAACGCGCTAATTCGTCCGCAAGTGCCCGAGCCGCCCTTCAGGCAACGCGCCTATCGAATGGGCGTACTGTGCTCGAAATCGTATAGGGTCAAGCGACGTAGGCGATAGTAAGCGTCCCAATAGCCGCGAAGCGCCTGCACGTACTGCAACAACCCCTGATCTTTTTCATTTTGTGCGAGATACAGGTTGTCGATGCCGATGCGTCCAATGACATAGCGATTTTTGGCAACTTCGAAGCGCTTGGTGCCGACGGTGTCCGCCTTGGCCGAAATCGCGAGCTGTCGCCCCGCCTGCTCTAATTGCAGCGCCGCGAAATGGGCCTCCTGCGCCGTTTGTTGCCGAGTGGCGGCGGCTTGGGTTTCCACCCGATGTTGGTCGGCCTTCGCGGCTTCGATTTGCTCGTGACGACCACCCCACTGCACGATTGGCATAGTCACGTTCACGCTGAACTGCTGACTTTGCAGTGGCGATTGAAACGCGCTGTTCAATGTTTGCGCTGATTGATTGTATCCAACGGCAGCTGACACCGTCGCGCCAATTCCGTTGTTTAACCTGGCCTCGTTCACTCGGCGTTTCGATTGTACTTCTTGCAAGTCCAAATCCGGACGTTGCGAGCGATTGCGTAGCGCTTGCTGCACCGCGATCGCCGTATCCACCGTGAATGAGGGCACCGCGGCCGGTACGCTCACGTTTAGTGGAAATCCCGGCGCGAGCCCCAGTTGAATGCGCAATGCCGACGACGTGCGATCGAAATCGAGGCGCGCCTGATCGAGTGAGGTGCGGGAACGGAGCAGCGCGAGTTCGCTCTGCAACAAATCGTTCTCGCCAATTTTGCCGACTTCGTAACGACCTTTGTTGAGTGTGTAGAGAGTGTCGTTCACCAGCGAATTCGCTTCGGCATTGGTAAGATTGGCGCGTGCGGCGAACACGTCGAAGTACAAAAACGTTGTCTGCAGCGCGACGTCTTCACGCGCCTCGAGATACTGGCGGTCGGTCAGTTCAATTCTCAAATCCTGTTCCCGGGCATCCCATCGCAGCGCATTGGGGCGCAGCAACGATTGACGAATGCCAACCTGAAACGGCGTGGAGCGCCACAATTTCGAATCCTGTGCGCCCGCGATGTTGACGTTCGTCAATGCCGATGAGATAAACAGATCGCCGCCAGTAAAGGGCAAGCGCTGCGACAAATTCAATCCCAGTGCAGCGGTCCGTTGTTGTTGGGGAAGAAACAGCGTGGACCCGTCGGGCTGCACAACTGAAATGATCGAACGATTGTAAATCGGCAAATCGCCGGTCAGCGACAATTGTGGCAGCAATCGCGACGCGAAGTATTTATCGCGCCAGCGCGATGCGTCGCGAGTGTCAATCGCAATTTTGGCCGAAGAACTTTGCTTTTGCGCCAACTGCACGGCCTGAACCAGTGTCAGCGTATCACCAGCCGATTGCGCTCTCGCCGACCTCGAACCTGCAGCAACGGTTGCAATTGTGAGCGATGCAAGACAGATGCGACTGAATGCGATCGACGAATGGGCGGCACTTGGAAACATTTTCATGATCATCTACTCGTAGCGAAGGCAAACAACGGGATCCTGTCGCGCAGCGCGCCACGCGGGCACAATGCCGAACACCAAACCCACGCTTATTGAAACTCCAAATGCGACCATCACCGAAACACCGGACACCATTGTCTTGATATGCGCCCACCACTCGATTCCCACGCTGAACGTGGCGCCAATGAGGATTCCCGCCAGCCCACCGGCGAGGCTGATCAACACCGCCTCTGACAGAAACTGTGCGAGAATGTCTCGCTGCGTAGCACCCATTGCGCGACGAACACCGATTTCGCGAATGCGCTCGAGAATTGATGCCAGCATGATGTTCATGATGCCAATGCCGCCCACAATCAACGAGATCGATGCAATGGCACCCAGTACCACATTGAAAATCGCTTTCGTGCGTTGCTCCTGACGCAGGAGCTCTTCCGGAATCTTGATTTCGTAATCGACGACGGAGTTGTGACGGCGCGTCAGCATGCGCTGTACAATTTCGGCGACGACGGGAACTGATTTCGCATCACGCACGCGAATAATGATGCGATCGAGTTGATTGTAGTTGGTACGTTCTGCCTGTGCGTCGGGGTCTTCCGTGGAGCCCGCGCCAATGGACACAATGTTCGCGCTGCGACTGGCCCTTTCGACATCCCGCGCGGTGACTTCCGCACGGTTTCGGAAGCGAATGAGCATTGTCTGGATGGGCACGTACACATCCATGTTTGCATCGCGAATTCCAAGCTTCTGCGCTGCATCCTTGTTCAACGTGCGATCGGCCAACACTCCCACAACAGTCAGCCAGCTCTCGCCAACTTTGATGCGACGTCCGATTGGATCTTCTTTGGTAAAGAAACGTGTCTTCACTCCGTTACCGATAATGGCCACCGCATTGCCTTTCAGGACTTGTTCCGTTGAGAACATCGAACCAGCTGCGAGCTCGAGGTTAATCAAACGGAAATAAGCCGTATCAACACCGACAACTTTTCCCGATCGACGCAATCCTTCGCGCGTGATCAACGAATTGAGCACCACTTCACCCGTGGTCACTTCGACTTCCGGAATCACGTCCTTGATGCTTTGCGCGTCGAGCGCTGTAAGCCCTGGCGTGAATTTCCTGGTCTGCTTTTCCCCCGCGTCTTTTACCTTGCCTTCGGTCTGCTCAATGATCGGGGTGATAATGATGTTGTTCGACCCAAGCAAACGCATTTGCTCCAGAATCTCCTGCTCGGCACCTCGGCCGATTGCGAGCATCGCGATTACCGAAGCCACGCCGAACAAAATGCCGAGTGATGTCAGCGCGGCGCGAATTTTGTTGTGTCGCAACGCTTCCAGTGCCGTTCGCAAACTGAAAATGGCGTGCGCAACAAACTCAGTGCGCGCGCGCACCAGAGAGTTCTCCGGGTTTTCCATTTTCTCTTACGACTTCTTGACGGGAACTGCGGTATTAACTGGCGCGGGAGTTGGCGTGGCGGCAGGTGATTTCGCGGCAGGGCCGCCGGGCGTGACCGCGGGTGACTTCGCGGCAGCGCCAGGTTGGGTTTTGCCTGCCGAATCGGCTTTGACTTTCACTTTTGTTTCGACGCTCTTATCACCACCAGCCGGCGCGAGTGGTGTGAAGTTCGCAATCTTGTTCAACGTCAACTTGTCGTGGTCAGCGGGTGCCGTAAGCAACACGCGATCGTCGGCGCTGAGCCCTTGCAACACAACCACTTCGTTGTCGTTCATGGCGCCAGTTTCAATTTGCTGCTTGGTAACGGTACTGCCGTTTTTCTTGAACACATACGCAATTGAGCTGTCGCTGTGGACCGCTTCAATAGGAATGAATAGCGCATTCGGAATTGAGTACGTCTCGACGGCATTCGACGTCGTCATGCCCGGGCGCAGCGTGGTATCCGATTGATCGACCGCAACCTTCACTTCGAATACTTTCGCGTCGGCGTTGGGACGTTGTTCGCCAACGTTTGCAACTTCAACAACGGTTCCCGACAGTACCTTGGATGGATCGGCGTCGAGCGCCAGTTTCACTTTCTGATTCACGGAAACTTTGCGCACGTCGATTTCATTCACGTACGTCACTGATTCCATCTGCGACAAATCGGGCAACGTGGCAACGGCTGGTTCCCAGGGCGTCACTTGTGAGCCTGCGGTTTTTTTGCGGCCGTTCCACTCCTTCACGTAAATGACCATGCCGGGAGACGGCGCCTTGATGCTGAACTCGCCCATTACCCCTTGCACGGAATTCACGCGGTTTTGCTGCTTGGCCATGTCCGTTCCGATTTCACGCTGCTTCGAAATGGCCTGATCAGTTTTCGTTTTGTAATCGACCTTGGCTTTGGCTAGCGCGCGTGTGGCTTTCTCCATATCGATGGCGGCCTGCCGCTTTACGCTGGGTGCCTCGAAGCTCGCTTGTTCCTGCGCGATACGTTTTTCCTCGAGGGACAATTCCATGGTGCGCATGTCCTCGCGCGCCTGCGACAGCGACAATGTCGAATCCAGCTGCGCCTGCTCCAATTGCAACTGCGCCTTTTGTAGCGCCAGCGTCACCTCCTGCAATTTCGGCGCAAGCGTGCTGCGATCGAGTTCTGCGACAATATCGCCGGCTTTGACAACCGTTCCCTCTGGGACGAGGGACTGGATTTTCATGTTGTAGACTTCCGCCTGCTGCGCGTTGGTTGGCACGGTGATCTGCACAAATTTTCGCGCGCGCAATTCGCCGGCAGTGGTTACAAATACTTTGAATTCGCCGCGTTTTACCTTTGCGACGGAAGTGGCCGCTTCAGGTGTTCGCGCCTCGCGAGCCCGTAAATACGTGCTGGTGCCCGCCAACAGCACCACGACCACCAGCGACAGGGCGAACCAGCGACTGCGCAAAAAACGCGTCATTGCGTTCTCATTGTTTTAGGGTGAGGCGCTTCTTCAGGGCGGGGAACCGAACATCAGGGATCACGAACCGTGGAACACGAATCGTGAGACACGACGTGGGTGAAGAGGGTTGTCACGAATGCATATGTGTACGAAATCACCAACATCCGCATCGGTGTTAACTATTTCGTAACCATAAGTTCCGAGTCCCTTCATAAATACTTTTTCAAATCGCAACCTACGACGCCTAACTCCTCCTCCTCCGCAAAAGGCACCACTGAACAGGCCGTGCAAGCAGCCCGTGAAAACATGACGCTACCGTCGTATATTTGAGTACGGCAATTGCCCGCTCGCCACGGGTCTCACCCGGCCGCACTACCGTTTCCCAACGACTCTCCAAGGTTCCGTTTATGCCGTCGTATCGCGCGCCACTCGATGACATGCAATTCGTGTTGCACGACGTTCACAACGCCGCGCAGCTGGCCGAATTACCCGGCTTCGAAGAAGCGACCCCCGACGTCATCAACGCCGTTCTCGCCGAAGCGGCGACCGTGTGCGAAGAGTTGCTCTTTCCGTTGAATCAGAGCGGCGATGCGGAAGGCTGTCGCTACGAAAACGGCGAAGTAAAAACTCCGACGGGATTCAAGGACGCGTACGCGCAGTACATCGCGGCTGGCTGGACGGGCATTGCAGCGCCAACCGAATTTGGCGGGCAGGGCCTGCCCGAAGCCGTGCGCTTCGTGTTCGAAGAAATGCTCTGCTCGGCAAATCTTTCGTTCAGCATGTATCCCGGACTGTCGCACGGCGCGTGCAGCGCATTGCAGAGTCACGGAAGCGACGAACTCAAACAGCGCTTCCTGCCCAAGCTCGTTGACGGCACGTGGACGGGCACGATGTGCCTCACCGAAGCGCAAGCTGGCACCGACCTCGGCATACTCACCACGAAAGCAATTCCCGCCGGCGATGGCGCGTACAAAATTACCGGCACGAAAATTTTCATTTCAGCGGGCGAACACGATCTCGCCGAAAATATTGTCCATCTTGTACTGGCGAAGTTGCCGAACGCACCAAGCGGTACCAAAGGCATTTCGATGTTTGTGGTGCCCAAGTACTTGCCAACTGACGAAGGCAAGCCGGGCACGAAGAACGGCGTCACGTGCGGCAGCATTGAACACAAAATGGGAATCAAGGGTTCAGCGACGTGCGTGTTGAACTTCGATGGCGCGACCGGTTGGATGGTGGGCGACGAACACAAAGGCATGCGCGCGATGTTCACGATGATGAACGGCGCGCGACTCGCGGTTGGCATGCAGGGGTTGGGACTGTCGGAGGTCGCGTATCAGAATGCGCTCGCGTACGCGAAGGAGCGATTGCAGGGTCGCTCGCTCACTGGCGCGAAAAATCCTTCCGGTGTTGCTGATCCAATCCTGGTGCACCCCGATGTGCGGAAAGGTTTGCTGCGCGTCAAAGCGTTTAACGAAGGAATGCGTTCCCTCGCGTATTGGGTTGGCATTCTCATAGATGTAGAACTGCATTCGACCAACGCGGCGAAAAAAGAAGAAGCGACCGATCTCGTGGCGCTTATGACACCCGTCATCAAGGCGTTCCTGACCGACAAAGGCTACGACGGTACGAACATCGCGCTGCAAACGCTCGGCGGACATGGTTACATCCGCGAATACGGTGTCGAGCAATACGTTCGCGATGCGCGCATTGCGCAGATTTACGAAGGCACGAACGCGGTGCAGGCACTCGATCTCGTTGGTCGAAAACTTCCAATGGAAGGAGGGCGACTCGTGCGTCGTTTCTTCGAAATGGTGAAGGGTGAAATCGACGCCGCGTCAGAGAATGAGGCGGTGGCCGACTTTGCGAAAATGCTGGGTGCGTCGCTGTATCAATTGCAGAAGGCGACCATGATGTTGGCCGAGCGTGGTTTTGCGAATCCTGATGAAGCGGGCGCGGCGGCGACGGATTACTTGCACCTGATGGGTTTCGTGGCAGTCGGTTGGCAGT
>JBDUAX010000640.1:0-2140 GCA_040004455.1 Gemmatimonadaceae bacterium | reverse complement strand
CGCCATTTCTGGAGACTTACATGCACTACTCCGCTACCCGCGGCGGTCGAGCAAGTTGCGCCCTGCGTCATGTCGCCGCAGTGACGGGCGCACTGACAATATTCGCGAGCCAATTGACGGCGCAGGCGCCGAAAACGGCGACGCTGCCGATTACGCCACCGAACATCACAATGCCGACGACGCCACCGCCGCCGGTGATTGCGACCATTACGACTCCCGAGAAGTATTTCGGATTTCGTATGGGTGCCGACCGGAAAATGGCGCGCTGGGATAAGATGGTTGAGTACTACAACTTGCTCGCGAAGCAGAGTCCGCGTGTGAAGGTCGTGAACATGGGCCCGACTTCAATGGGCAATCCATTTCTGGCTGTGTACATCTCGTCGCCAAAGAATCTCGCGCGACTTGATACGCTGCGGCAATGGAATTTGAAGCTGGCGGACCCGCGTGGTGTGCCGGTTGCAGAAATTCGTCGCATTGTCAAAGAAGGCAAAGCGGTTGTGTTGCAGAGCATGAGCATGCACGCAACGGAAATCGGTGGCACGCAGATGGCGCCGGAATTGATTTACGATCTCGCCGCGCGCACCGATGAGGAAACGATGCGCATTCTGGACAACGTTGTGAGCATCATGGTGCCGGGTTTCAATCCCGACGGCGAAATCATGGTAACCGACTGGTACAACAAATACGTCGGCACGGAGTACGAAGGAGCAAACTACCCGTCGTTGTATCAGAAGTACGTTGGGCACGACAACAATCGCGACGCCTTCATGAGCAACATGGTGGAATCGCAGTATATGTCGAAGTTGTTGTTCCGCGATTGGAAGCCGCAGGCGTACGTTGATCATCACCACATGGGCAGCAATGGCGCGCGCATTTTCCTTCCGCCGTATGCCGAACCGGTGCGGCCGAGTGCGGATCCCATTGTGTGGCGCGAACTGTCGTGGTTTGGCGCGCACATGGCGTACAAGGAAGAAGAGAACAATCTTTCCGGTGTGGTGAACATGGCGGTGTATTCCGGTTGGGGTCATATGGGTTTTCACTGGATTACGCCGTTTCACAACATCGTTGGCATGTTGACGGAATCGGCGAGTGCGAATCTTGCGTCACCAATGACGATGCCGATTGAGCGCTTGCAGGGCAACACGCGCGGCCTGCCATTGTACGAAGAGCAAACGACGTTTCCGAATCCGTGGCCCGGTGGCGTTTGGCATTTGCGCGACATTGTTGATCGTCAGAAAGTGTCGGCGTGGGCCGCGCTTGATTTGGCGGCGCGCAACAAGGAAACCGTGCTTGAGAACGCGTATCTCAAGGCAAAGCGCCAAACGGAACGGGGCGCGGTTGCGCCGGTGAAGGCATACGTCATCGCGATTAATCAACATGATCCACTCACCGTTACGAAAATGGTGAACAAGTTGATCGGGCAGGGAGTTGATGTGCATCGCGCGAACGCGGCGTTCACGCATGAAGGCAAGCAGTACGACGCTGGCAGCTATGTCGTCACAATGGCGCAACCCAAAATGGGTGTGGTGCGCTGGTTGCTTGGTGAAACGCACTATCCCGACAACAGCTACACGCGTAACCCAGACGGCACGCCAATCGCCCCGTACGACATGAGCACGGACACGATGGACGAGTTCATGGGTGTTGTTGCCGACGCTGCGACAACGATTGTGACGACGCCGCTCACGCTGCTCAAGGGCGTTGTGAATCCCGAAGGCAAGGTGGCGAAGGGGAGCCACGGTTATCTGCTCGACGGAAAGCTGAACGACGCGGCGCGCGCCGTGAACATGTTGATTGAGAAGAACGTGCTCGTGCGACGTGTTGATGCGGCCACGGGCAGCGCGAAAGTTGGGGACTTTGTTGTGGATGCCGGAACGGCCGACGCATTTGTCGCGAGCATCGCAAAAACAACAGGTGTGGATTTCGTTGCGAACGAAGCGGATGTGAGTGCAACGTCCGCGAGTCATGGCGTGACTCGCCAACGGCTGGCGATGTACGAGCGCTACGGCGGCGGCAATTCCGATCAGGGGTGGACGCAATTCACGCTTGAACAATTTGGATTTCCGTACGCGAATTTGAAGGACGCGGAAATCAAGGCGGGCAATTTGAATGCGAAGTACGACATCATCATTTTGCCGGC
>JBDUAX010000233.1:0-7110 GCA_040004455.1 Gemmatimonadaceae bacterium | reverse complement strand
GACCTTCATTGGCGTGTTCGTCAGCATTCGCATAATCACGATCTGGTTTCTAACACGATTGTTTATTCTGATAATTCCGGATGGCGATATGTGCCCAATATGTGATGGGTACACGTTGCCAATTGAGCGTGATGGTTGGTGGAAATTGCTGGGCAAGCGTTTTCGCCGCAGTTGGTGTCTGGAATGCCAATGGGAAGGTGTCTTGCGCAGAAGTGCAAACTTCGACGCAACAAAACTCAGTTCGCAAACCGAAATTCGTCGAGCAGTTCGCAAGCGCTAAAAATGGTTCTGTACATAGTCGAACTCACCCACCAGCTATCAGCAAAAGCTCCCGGCTACCAGCTGACTAAGCGTTCAGCTGGCACCTTTGGTTTTATTATGTTTGGGGCAAGTCGTAGTCGTTCAGGTCGTCAAACAGCACTCAGCAATTCAGCCAGCTAATAAGCTTGCAGTTTTAATTCCAACTGATGGCAGAACAATTCGCGGGGAGTTCGAATTGCGACAGACAGCGGAAAGCTGACAGCCCTGGTGCGAATGGATGTCGAATCGTTCGTTGTGAACCTCCGCTCGGCGATGTCCAGCTGATTAGCTCGCAGCTTGATAACGGGCGATTCAAATTCTGCGCATTGAATTTGCGTTCCGCTTTGCGCCAGCTAATTAGCTGGCCGAGCCGACGTGACGATTTGTAGATCGGTGCGACTGCGAACACTCCCAAAAATAATAAAACCAAAGGTGCCAGCTAACAGCTTGGTAGCTCTTAGCCGGGAGCTTTCGCTGACAGCTTGTTTGCGTGACTTTGTCCACTTGTTTGCGTGACTTTGTCCTCCCGTCCCTCACTCGGGAACATTGCCAGCGCGCATTAGCCCTCGGCGCTCGCGTTGGGCACACCACGGCATCAATTTTGGTAAATACACAACCCGTCGCTAAACATTCGGAGACATGACTTCAAGACGTGATTTTCTGAAGGGCGCGGGCGCGCTCGCCGGCGGAATGATGCTCAACAACGCCATTCCAAACACTGAGCGCAATGCGCTCGGCCGGAACTCCGCAATGGCACCGCTCAACATCCTCATATTGGGCGGGACTTCATTCATCGGCCCGCCATTGGTGCAGCGGTTGGTTGCGCACGGACACAAGGTCACCACATTCACACGCGGCCGCCGCCAGGCCGATCTACCCGAGTCCGTTGAACGACTTATCGGCGACCGTGATGCCAAGGACGCGAATGGAAAGCTCGCTGGCAATTACGACGCGCTCAAAGGAAAAACGTGGGATGTTGTCATCGACGATTCTGCGAACACTCCAGGCTGGGTTCGTGAGTCGTCCGACTTGTTGAAGAATGCCACCAAACTGTACTTGTTTGTGTCATCAACGGGCGTGTTTTATCCCTACCGCACAACGAACATCGACGAAAACACGAAAGTGTTGATGGCGATGACTGAACCCGATGCCGATTCCTTTGGCGTCGCAAAATCGCAAGCGGAGCAGATTACGCGCGATGTGTTCGGAAACAAGGCAATCATTGTGCGCCCCACGTACATCGTCGGTCCGGGAGATACGAGTGATCGATTCACGTATTGGCCCGTGCGCCTGCCGCTTGGTGGTGAAATTCTCGCGCCCGGCAAGAAAACCGATCCCTCGCAGTTTGTTGACGTGCGTGATCTCGCCGACTTCATGGTGAAACTCGTCGAAGACAAGCGCGCAGGTACCTACAATGTTGCCGGGCCGAAAGAATCACTGACATTCGCGCAGTTTCTCGACGAAGCATGCAAGGCCGTCGCACCGGATCCGCAACTCACCTGGATTGACGATTACGAATTTCTTGTTGCGCAGAAACTCGATTTCGCATGTCCGTGGGGATTACCACGTGGAAACGATCTTGGTCAGATGAGCATCAATAATCATCGCGCGGTGAGTGCTGGACTCAAATTCCGCCCGATTGCGGAAACAGTGAAGGACACGCTTGCGTGGTGGCAATCACTCCCCTCCGATCGCAAAGAAAAGAACCGCTTCGTGCTCAAGCCCGGGCGCGAAGCTGCCATTCTCGCAGCCTGGAAAGCCCGTGCGAAATAACAAATTGAAATTTGCAACGATCGTTGTTGCGTTCGCGGCAAGCTGCGCAATTCTTCCGACATCATCGCTTCATGCGCAATCGAACGAAGCGAATCGCAAAGCGTTACTCGCGGCCGATCGCGCATTTGCGAAATCGGCCGAAGGGGGTGACGTCATTGAGGCGATCGCGGGAATGATGTCCGACAGCGTCACCTTGATTGCGCTAGGCGACCTGTTCCACGGTATTCCGAAAGTTCGCGAAGCGCTGAGCAGAAATTCTGACAATGTGAAGTCGAAATATTCGTGGTCACCGTTGTATGGCGAAGTTTCTGCCGACGGGAAAACCGGTTTCACGTTGGGCTTTACGATGCTCAAGAAATCCGACAACAGTGAAGTGCCCGGCAAATACGTTGCGTATTGGACAAAGGGAGCGAGCGGTTGGAAAGTCCTGGTGTACAAGCGAACAGCGCGCGCGGCCGGTGATGTTTCGATGACCGAAGAGCCAGGTCCGAAAACGGTTGCAAGCGCAGCGAAATTCACGAGCGTCGATTCAACGCGCTTTGCTGCAGAACTCGACAAAACCGAACGCGATTTCTCAACCCTGTCGGCGAAGATCGGACTTGGTGCAGCGTTCACACAGAATTCCGCGGTCGACGGTCACCACTCGGGAGGTGCTGGTGACGCTGGATTTCGTCACGGACCCGCAGACATTGGCGCGGGAATCAGCAGCGGTGGTGAGCCGCCACTGGGTTCATTTTCGTGGGGTCCCGATGTCGTTTACGTGGCCGGCTCGGGTGACATTGGCATCACCTTGGGCTTCATCAACATTGCCGGCGCCGACGGAAAGCCGCCGCGCAAAACGTCCTATCTCACGGTGTGGAAGCGCGCGAGTGTGAAGGACCCCTGGAAGCTGGCGATCGAATAGTTACGGCGCGTTTTTTTCGAGTTCCGTCGACACCAATTTGCGTAGCGTTGCCGCGGGAACGGGTTTCACCCAATGATCGGTAAAGCCCGCCGCTTCTGACCGCACGCGCTCTTCTTCCGTGCCCCAACCGGTGAGTGCGATCAATCGCACGTCATCGCATTCCGGATTCGCACGAACGTTTTTCGCGACCGTGTAGCCGTCCATACCGGGCATGCTCAAGTCGAGCAGCACGATATCGGGTTTTGAATTGCGAATTGAATCGAGTGCGGATTGCCCGTCATACACCACGTTGGAATCTGCGCCGAACATTCGGAGCACCATGCAGAGACTGTCGGCTGCATCGTGCCCGTCATCGACAACAAGGATGCGCGGTGGTTTGGTCATGGAGCGTAATGGTTCGTGTCGATCGTTACGGAGACTCATTCCGGACACGATATAAAGTGCGTGCGTGAACTGCAACGGGCCGACCCGCAGGCCGACCCGTTTGTACGACTTACGTCATGATGTCGTCACGCCAGTGGATTGAACTCTCACGCCCTCTTGATGAGTCGCACCAGGAAGAGCAGCAAAATGGCGCCTATCGTGGCGCACACGATCGACCCCAGTAGTCCATTCGTCGCGATTCCAAGCAAGCCGAAGACCCAGCCGCCGAGGAACGCGCCGAGCACGCCGATCACGATGTCGCCTACCACGCCGAAGCCGCCACCCTTTGTGAGTTTGCCGGCCAGGAATCCTGCGATCAGGCCGATAACCAGAAACCAGATTAATCCTTGACTATCCATGTGGACAAAGCTCCCGAAAAAGAGATCAACAAACGCGACAAAACACCGAGTTATGCTCGTGCTACCTTTCCCTCGGCGATGGGTGCTGGAAACGCTACTTCGTGGTTGGACATAGGGCCAGCGAAGTGCTACCGTGTGGGAGTATTGAGTTTGTGATTTTGGTCGCATCTGGTGCTGGAGCCCGACTCTGTGCCTCAACGCCCGAAATAGCAGCTCCGTACTTTCGATGACTCCCGACGCAGAGAGTAAAATTGCCCGCCATGACTGTTGCATGACTGTCAATAATCGCACACCAACTTCAGCTCGGTTGTTGATCGCATTTTGCGCAGCGACGGCAATTACGCAAACGGTTTTCGCGCACGCGTTATACGCGCAGCCTGCGAGGATAATAGAGAAGGCTGCGAGCACGCCGCCGGGTGTCATTGCACTCATGGCCGATTCGATGACTGTAGGTCGGGGATTCCGCTTTTCATCTCGCGATTGCGTTCGCTCAGGGTTAAAGGTGTTTTGTGAAACGACATTTCGCGTTGTGAATTGAACCGATAAAGAGGAATCAATTGAGTACATACACAATGTCTCGGCGCCGAGGGCGTTCATTCCAACAATGATCAGCCGTCATAGCAGGGTGGCTTCGTTAGCGGCATTGTTGCTGCTGTTGCCAACAATTTCTGTAAGCGCCGCACAAGCGCAGGTGTCGAAGAAGCCAACACCGACGACGCCAGCACCCACTGGCTCCGTTGCGCTGTCAGCCGATTCAATTGCGAACGCAGCGGACAGTCTGGCCGCGCATGCGATGCTCGACTCCGTATTTCGCTCGAGCAAACTGGATGCGGTGGCCGCGCACAAGTTCGCGATGTACGCGTGGAATATGGCGCGCTCGCCGCACGGTCTCGACGCAAATCGTTCCAAGAACGGCGTTAGGTGGTCACTCGCGGCCGATTCGGCATTTCATTTGGCCGTAACGCTTGCACCAGACAGCGCGATGTATTGGCGCGATCTCGCGAGATTTGGTATGAGCAGCGGGTACGCATTCACGCGTGCGGCGGCCGAGTCGTGGGTGGAGAACGGGCTCGCTGCTGCAGTGCGAATGGGCGATAGTTTGATGGTGTCCGACCTGGCAGACGAAGCTGGTATGGTGAAGTGGCATCGCTACGAAAATCTCGCTAACCGCGCGCTCGAAATTCTGGATTACCACGTATTCAGCAAAGAACAAGCGGAATTCGGTGTTGCGATTCGGCGAGATCAGGTAGTCAAGCCGGACAAATCGTTTTCGGGTTATGCAGACTATGCCGACGCCGTGAATCTCTTTCGGCGCGCAAGCGCAAACAATGCAGTCAATGCACGTGCGCGTCGTCACTTGTACATGGCGCAAGCGGAACGCGCGCAATGGACGGAAATGCTGCGAGCAAGTAACGCGCAAATCAAAGTGGCGCCGTGGGATTTCGAAGCGTGGCTGGCACGAGGATTGGCCAGTCAACGTTTGTTTCAATCGAAAGACGCCGCTGCGGCATTCGACAGCGCGATGGTGTTGATGACACCGGAACAAGTTGCATCGTACAAACGCTTCACCCGCATTCTGCCGGTGCAACATGTGGAAGGCAAATCACCAATGCGTGATTCCGTGGCGTTCGACAAGATGAGCGTTACTGAACGCAATGCGACGGAAGAAATGGCGTGGGCGCTGCTCGATCCGTTAGCGGCAACTCCAGAAAACGAATATCGCACCGAGTTCTACGCACGGGTCGCCTTCGCCGATTTGCGTTGGACAGCTGAAGATCTCGGCTACCGCGGGTCGAATACTGATCGTGGCGATATTCATGTGCGTTACGGCCCGGCCGACCTGGAGCTCGGCATTCCGGCCGAGCGATCCGGGATCGAAATGTCAGTCGAAGATCCGATCTACCATATTCGGTTAAGGCCCAGTGATCTCGTCGTGCTGTGGCGTTACAACAACGGCCTCAGTTTTGTCTTTACGCAGCCGCCAATGTTTGGCACCGCTCATCTTGGCGACAAAGAAATGGTGGCAGTAGCCGAGGCCGAACGACCAATCAGTTTTGCTAATGTGCCCATCTCAAAGTTGATCGACACCATGACTGTGCGTGTCACCGCGTTTCGCGGAGTGCATGATTCTCTCGACGTTGTTGTTGCAGCCGTGGTTCCGGTTGGACGCATGGTGAAGGGCGTTGTCGATCTTGGCGGCGAACTTCCGCTGAATCTCAGCGCACGTGTTATTGACGGATTTGCCAAGGTATCGCAAATCAAAAGCAGCACACTGCAAGTGAATTCCGCAGCGGTACCCGAGCGCATTCCGGCCAACTGGATTCAGCGCGTTGGTGGCGACGTGAATTTCGTGCGCGTCGAAGCCTACCAACCCGACACGCGTAAGATTGCGCGCGGCGTACTGAATGTCGCGGCGAGGCCGACGACTGGATTCGGCATGAGCGACATCTTGTTGGGTGACAAGCTCGCGGAATCGAATACCGCGGCCTCTCGCTGGACCGATGTGAAAATGGAGCCGGTGTTCGGCACCTATCACGTGGGTGAGCCGATTGCAATGTTGTGGGAGAACTACCAGCTCGCGGCCGACAACGGCAACGTGCGCTACAAGGTGAACATCATCGTGCAACCGCGTACACCCAACGGAATACAAGGGCTCGTCGCACGGGTGCGAAGTGCGTTTGGCGCGACACTTGGACAAGGGAAGGACAACGGTGCAGGCGCTATCGATGTCTCGTTCCCGCGAACAGCGCCTGCGCGTGACGTGCTCGTGGAATCGATGTCACTTGATTTGGGCAAGGCGAAACCGGGAATCTATTTCCTGAAAATTGAAATCACCGATGACGTGACGAAAACGAAGACGTCGCGCGTGACACTGTTTCGCGTTGAGAACTGACATGAAGATGTTCAGGTTGGTCGCGCTGCTTGCGCCGCTGGCGTTTGCGAACACGCTTGCCGCGCAGCCCGCGAAAAATCCCAGGCCAGCTGAAAGGACATCACCAGGAGTCGTCGCACTCACCGCGGACTCAATTGCGAACGCGGGTGATAGTCTCGCGGCGTATGCCATGCTCGATTCAGCGCTGCGCACAAACAAACACGACGCCGCAGCGTGGCATAAGTACGGCCTGATAGCGTGGAGTATGGCGCGCTCAACGCGCGGAAAATTCATCAACAGTTCTCCGCAGGGAATTCGCTGGCTGATTGCGGCCGACTCCGCATTTCACATTGCTGTTGCATACGCTCCAGACAGCGCGGTGTACTGGCGTGACATGGCGCGCTTTGGCATGAACAGTGGCAGTGTGTTTCTGCGTTTTCGCGCAGAAGGTTGGGTCGATAAAGGGCTGAACGCCGCTG
>JBDUAX010000639.1:0-2141 GCA_040004455.1 Gemmatimonadaceae bacterium | reverse complement strand
GATGTTCGGCAGCGCGTTCGTTGCGGCTCGCGCAATCATTCTGCATCCGGAATTGGCGTCGACCATGCTGCCGGCGGGCATGCTTGACCGGGCAGAAACCGGCGTACAGAATGCGAAAACCGGAAAGGGCTATATCAAAGATCCGGAAATTTTCCGACCGGTGATGGCGAGCGGCATCATTACCAACAACGTGCAAGTGGCTTTCATGACGTATGCGGCCGGAATTACGGCCGGCATTTTTACTGCGTTTCTGCTGGTCTTAAATGGAATCAGCATGGGCGCCGTTCTTGGCCTCTACATGTCGAAGGACATTGGCAGTTTACTGATGGCATTTGTGGCGCCGCACGGCGTACTCGAACTCTCGGCCATTGCGATCGCTGGTGGCGGCGGTTTTCTGCTGGCCGCGGCCATGTTGATTCCCGGAAATCGCACGCGGCGCGCAGCGTTGCTTGAGAATGGCCGTCGTTCAATCAAACTTATTTCCGGGTGCGCCTTTCTGCTGGTATTCGCCGGTACCCTGGAAGGATTTGTGTCTCCGAACGCGCAAATTCCCGTCAATGTAAAATTCATTATTTCGTTGATCACCGCGATTGCATTGGTGCTCTACATCCGTCCGTGGGCGGGGCGTGAGATTTACCCGCACGCTACAACGCCCCGCGTCCCTTGAGTTCAAGGTACTGATTCACCACCGCCGCAGTCATTGTTTGCGGTGAAACATCGAGCACAATTACTCCAGCCCGACGCATGCGATGCAACGCCTCGTCGCGCGCACCAATGACTTCTTCGGCCGCGGCTATTTCGAACAGCGACGTTGACGACGTTGGTTCTTTCAGCGTGGCCGCGGCAAACAAAGCGTCATTTCTGAGGGCGACCACCAACACCAGGTGTCGCGCGGCGCTCCGCGTTACGTAGGCGAGCAACGCCTGCGATGCACGAACATCAATGACGTCAGTAAAAAACACAATGAGTGCACGCTTGCCCTGATGCGTTGCGAGAAAACGAAAGGCCGACGCGTAGTCGGGCTCTCGCGTAGTTGCAACAACGGGCACAAACGCATCGCGAACCGATTGCAACGCGCCGCGGTTTGACTGTGGCGGCACATACGCGCGCACTTCGTCGTCAAACACCATTGTGCCAACCCGGTCGCCGGAGTTCGATGCAACATCGGTGAGGATGAGTGCGGAACTCAACGCATGTTCAAAACGTGCAAACGTTCCAGACAATTGTGTCATCGCGCGGCCCGCATCAATGAGCGTCATGACAGTTTGCGAACGCTCGATGGTGAACTCGCGTGTGATCAATTTGTCTTTTTTCGACGTCGCCTTCCAATCGATGTGGCGCGGATCGTCGCCGCGGACGTACTCGCGCAAGTTCGCAAATGCCTGACCGCCACCTTTGCGTCGCAGTACACGAACGCCCAACAGGCTAAGTCGATGTTGCATGGCCAACAATCGAAAACGCCTGACCCCCGACACCGACGGGATGACGCGAATGCTGTCGGCCGGTTCAAACCGATACGTGGCAGACATCAACCCCAATCGCGTTGACGCGCGCACACCGATTGGACCAAGCGGCGCGGCACCGCGCGTCATGCCACTGAGTTTGGTTTCCACACGTTCAACGGACTGTGCTTGAAGTCGCAGAAGTTGTGCGCCAACGCCCCCCTTGATGTGCGTGGGCAGTTGATCCTGCAATTCGAGAACAATTCCGCGCGAATTACTGTTGCCTATTACGTAGGTTCCCGTAACCTCGTCGCCAATGCCAACGTTGCCCGGGAACTCGCGCTCAATTGAAATGGATGCGCGCGTTGGCACCAACAAAAAATCAATTGCAGTAGCGAGTAGTAACAACGACACCGCAGTGACGCCCGCGTAACCGCCAATTGGCGATGGCAACGCCCACAATGGGCACGTTACGGCCACCAACAACGCGAGGCGCGGCTGAGGCGCGTACCGCGTAATGAATGCAGTCCGGTTGCGAAACGACGAACGTTTTTCCAAGTGCGGCTTACTTCGGCGCAACCACGCGCAACAAAATTGCCGACAACGCGTCATCGGCCGAACGTCCTTCCACTTCCAGTTCAGGTGACAGCGTTACGCGATGACGCAACGCCGAAAACACGCGATCCTTGACGTCGTCGG
>JBDUAX010000638.1:0-2142 GCA_040004455.1 Gemmatimonadaceae bacterium | reverse complement strand
GACAAGTAACCGCTGTACTGCTGCGATGTTGACAAGTTGCGGTGTCTTTGTGTGATCGGCGCGTCGTTTGATAATAGGATCCGCACTTGAATAGGCGCGCTGATTGGTTCAACCTTCTCGGCTGTGCATGCCGAGTTGAGGGGAAGTTTTCCGGAACGCAGTGTGATTTGTCCCGTGCTGGTTGGTCGCGATGCCGCGATCGACAACATGCGCACGGTGCTTTCGCGCGCGCGCAACAGTCAAGGTGGAATTCTTTTAATTGCCGGTGAAGCAGGAATTGGAAAATCGCGGCTGCTGCGTGAGACTGTCGCAGAAGCGCACACGAGAGGTTTCGCCGTCTTTCGCGGCGCGTGTTTTGAGGCCGATCGCGCAACGCCGTACGCGCCCCTTCTCGACCTGATTCGCGAGTTCTCCGTTACCGCGTCTCGCACAGCGGTAGCACACGCGTTTGCGCCGGCCGCAACGGAATTGGTGAGAACGTTTCCGGAACTCGCATCGATTTTCATAGATGTTGCGCCAGTGGATTCGCTTGGTTCGCAGCCGGAGCGCCTGCGCCTGTTTCACGCGATGTCGGAAACCATCGCAATGATAGCCAGCACGCAACCGGTGCTTCTTTCCATTGAAGACGTACATTGGGGAGACGAGGCGAGTCTCGATTTGCTTTTACATGTCGCGCGAAAACTGTCGGCACAGTCGGTGGTCATGGCACTCAGTTTTCGGAGCGACGAAATTGGATCGCCGCTTGCAAAATTGTTGGCAGAGCTGGATCGAACGCGAATCGCGACGGAAATAAATCTCAAACGATTTTCGGCTGACGAATTCTCGACAATGTTATCAGCAATTTTCAATGGAGCACCGCCTGGGGGCACCTTCGTTGAAACAATGTACGAGACGACCGAGGGCAATCCGTTCTTCGTCGAAGAAGTATTGAAATCGTTGGTGAATACGGGAGAGCTCGCGCGCCGCGCGGATGGCGCGTGGTACGCACGGACAATCACTCGGGTGCACGCACCCAGGACGGCTGTTGAGGCGGTGCGTCGCCGACTCTCTGCGTTGACAGTTCCCGCCAGAGATATTGCGTCAATGGCCGCGGTAATTGGACGACGCTTCGATTTCGAATTGCTGAAAACACTGAGTGGGCACGATGAGCGCGCGCTGTTGGCGCTCATTCGTGAATTGATCGATGCACAACTGGTGGTTGAGGAAACACCGGAGCAATTCGCGTTTCGTCATGCACTCACACGCGAAGCGTTGGTTGGAGAATTGCTCAAACGAGAGCGCGCAGCATTGCATCGTGCTGTGGCCGACGCTCTCGAACAACAAGGGGGCGATTCGAACCAGCACATTGAGTCACTGGCGTATCACGCGTATGGCGCATTGGACTGGCCGCGCGCGCTCGATGCCTGTTCGCGCGCCGCGCATCACGCACTCGCGTTGCACGCACCGCACGAAGCGCTCGCAAATCTCGACCGCGCGTTTGACGCCGCCAGGCAAGCCAACATCACACCCGGAATTGCACTGCGCTTCGCGCGGGGACGCGCTCTGGAAACACTTGGTGACTTCGACGCCGCGCACGATGAATTCAGCGCGACCCTGAGCGCGGCTCGAGCAACCGGGCAATCGAACGACGCCTGGAACGCATCATACGCGCTCGGTATGCTCTGGTCGGCGCGCGATTATGGAAAGGCTGGCGAGTATCGTCGCGAAGCTCTCGCGCTCGCGCGCGAAATTGGCGAGGAATCACTCATTGCGCGCAGTCTCAATCGTGTTGCGAACTGGCACACGAATTTGGAGCAGATTGCACCGGCCCGCCGCTTTCACGAGGAAGCGCTCGCACTCTTTGAACGATTGGGCGACGCACCAGGCGTGGCCGAGACGGTCGATTTGCTGGCGATGACGCACGCGCTGGCGGGGGACGGGACAGAGTCTGTGCGCTACTACAAGCGCGCAGTGGCGTTGTATGAACTACACGGTGAAAAACGCGGGTTGGCCACGGCGCTACCGGTGCTCTGTCTTTTGAACGGCTCGACACACGCTTCATGCACAACTTTTGCGCGAAATGCCTTTGGCGCAGAAGCATTGACTGACGAACGCCCGGTTCGGCTTGCGCGAGAAATTGGATGGCGTGCGGGTCAGGCGTTT
>JBDUAX010000637.1:0-2157 GCA_040004455.1 Gemmatimonadaceae bacterium | reverse complement strand
TCGGTTTTCTGCACCACTTGTTCAACGAGCGCCACAGGCAACTGCAGTTCCCCGCACAGGTTCTCGATCATTGTGCGCACATCGCGATCACTTAACTTGGGCAACGTCAGTTGCGTGACGGGTGAGCGCGCACTCCACGGTAACGAGAATTCCGTCCTCACCGTAAACACTGCCATCAGGTGATCGATCGGCGGCTGACTGATGAACAGCGCCAGAAATTCCATCGTCGATGCATCGGCCCAATGCAAATCTTCCATGACAAATGCAATGGGGCGTCGCTCAGCGCCGCGCGCCAACATCAACAGCAGCGTTTCAAAGGTGCGCGCGCGTTGACGTTGCGGCAGCAAACCGAGTGGCGCATACGCTTCGCTGAGGGGTACGCCCAGCAACGACGCGATCAGTGGAACGTTCTCGGCGCGGGGGAGGTCGAGTGAATCGATGTGGCGCTCAACGCGTTCCAGTCGCACCGTCTCGCTCGCGTCGGCATCAAAGCCAAGCAGCGATTCCATCAGGTCAATGATTGGAAGCAGCGGGCTGCTTTGATGCACCGAGGCGCAGCGTCCAACCAGACAAGTGAACCCCTCGTCGATGGCACGGGCGCGCATTGACTGAATCAGGCGCGACTTTCCAACGCCGGCCTCACCACTGAGCAACACAATGTTTCCTTCTCCTTCGCGCGTTGCGGTCAGGCCACGTGCCAGCAGCGCATCTTCTTCATCGCGACCAACCAGCGGACTCAATCGCTTGGCGTCGTCCATTTCGAAACGACCGTTGCGGCGCGCTTCGCGAACGAGGCGAAACACCGTCACCGGGCGCGAAACGCCCTTCAATTCCTGAACACCAAGCGCATCGAGATCAAACCAACCACGCAAGAGCCGTTCGGTGTCGCCACTGAGCATGATGCTGTTCGGTGTCGCAATGCCCTGCAAACGCGCGGCGATATTTGGCGTTGAACCCACGGCCAGGCGCTGATGCGATTCCTTGCTGCTGATGTTGCCGGCGACAACCGGACCAGTGTGCACACCAATGCGAACAGTCAGCGCTGCACCGCCGAGGGCCGGCGTTGCCAGCGCTTCAATCGCTTCGATAATTCCCAGCGCAGCGTGGCCTGCGCGGTGTGCGTCGTCTTCGTGCGCACGCGGATAGCCGAAATACGCCAATAGCCCGTCACCCAGATATTGCGCAACATGTCCGTCGAAACGACGGATGACGCTGGCACATGCGACCTGATACTGTCGCACAATTTCGCGGTACTCCTCGGCATCAACGCTTTCAGCGAGCGCGGTGGAGTTCACCAGATCGCAGAACAGCACCGTCAGTTGCCGGCGTTCGGCCTCACGACGATCGATTTTCGTTGCATCGGGTTTTGAGCCGCCTGAAAGCGAGCTACCACAATTGCCGCAGAAGTGAAACTGCGCGGGGTTTTCAAAATCGCAGGTGTGGCACGCGTTGGCGAGACGCGTTCCACAGGCACCGCAAAACTTCATGCCGGCTACGTTTTCGAAATTGCAGGCCTTGCAGGCTGCCATCTACATCCCTCGTTGTGTGTGCTGAACGCGGTCAGCTGCGCAGCGACAAGCAGCTTAAACCGCCATCCATGCGCGCGAACTCGCTCATGTCGAGCACTCGCAACGCGAATCCGGCATCGCGCAACATCCGATGCGTTTCGGGATACCCGTCGGCCACGAATAACACGCCGTTTACGCGAATGCAGTTGGCGGCGTATTCCTCGCCGTCGGGCACTACCAACACGTCGTAGCCGGAGAATGCTTCGTGTTGCGCCAGCGCGCTAATGGCGAGGAGCTGATGGCCGTCGACAGCGGTGACCCCGCTCTTGAGATGAAGAATACCCGGTACGTTTCGAATGTCGATGGTGGCTGCAGAAATCCCGAGCGTGGAAAGCCATTCAGCGAGCTGCCGCGCACCTTCTTCGTTCGTCCGATGCGAGAGACCTATAAAGACGTGCCCGTTCGCTTCACACACGTCGCCGGCGTCGAGCGTACCGGGTGCGATTATCTGTGCCGGGGTTGGATACCAGGCAGTGATCGAATCGCGAATAGCTTCGACTTCGCCAGCGCGCGATGCGGCGCCCGGGCGCGTGAGAATTGCGCCACGGTTCGTAACAATCAGCGCGGTGTCCTCGACGAACGTGGAGTC
>JBDUAX010000232.1:0-7168 GCA_040004455.1 Gemmatimonadaceae bacterium | reverse complement strand
ATGGGCCGTGTAGGACTTGAACCTACGATCCTCGGATTATGAGTCCGGTGCTTTGACCAACTAAGCTAACGGCCCGACTGCGATGCAATGTCGCCGACTCGAGCGCTATCGGCAACAGCCTCAATTATCGCCCAGTGCCTATCGATCGGCCTCATGAGCGTCGTAGGCCTGTAGTACTTCGTCGCCTGTAACAGTGGCGGCACCAAGTTTCCCGACTTCGACGCCGGCCGCATAGTTCGCAACAATCGCCGCTTCGAGCGCGTTCGCGCCCGACGCCAGCATCGTTGCGAGATACGCCGAAACTGTGTCACCCGCACCAACAACGTCGTAGACTTCGCGTGCCGTTGTTGGCACGCGATGCACCGCACCTTCGGCCGCGATGAGCGCCATGCCACGTTCGCCAAGCGTAAGGAGCAAGTGCTTAACGCCGAGACGCTGAAACGTTTTTGGCAGCGCCTCCGGGTGATCGAGATCGACGGCTGCCCCTAATGCACTCTCCAATTCGCGACGATTCGGTTTGAAAATTGTTGCGCCGCGATAGGCAAAGAAGTTCTTGAATTTCGGATCGACAACGATTGGCAAGTTTCGTTCGAGCGCCATCGCAATTGTGCCCTGGATTACCGGAGGAATGAGCACGCCTTTGTTGTAGTCTTCCAGCACGACCGCTGTTGCAGCAGACATTGCGAGCTCAATTGAACGCATTACAGAAAGGACGTCGCTGCCGCTCAAATCTGCATCTTCTTCTTCGTCAAATCGAACCAACTGCTGCGAACGCGCCATCACGCGAGTTTTGGTCGTGGTCGGACGGTCGATCGTAACCAGTGAACGCTCGTCGATGTTCGCGATGCGCAAATGCTCGCGCAGAGTCGCCCCCGCGGAATCGTTTCCTACTACCGCAACGAGATCACACGCGGCGCCGAGTGCAGCAACGTTTTGTGCGACGTTGGCGGCGCCTCCCAATGCCAGCCGCCGTTCGCGCACACGCACAACCGGCACAGGTGCTTCCGGCGAGATGCGATCGACATCCCCGCGCAGGTAGACGTCGAGCATTGCGTCTCCGACAATCAGAACGCGTTGTTTGGTTCCGTCCTGCAGCAGGGACGCCAGGCGATCACGGGCAATAGTGGGTGACATGTCGGAGGAAAGTACGCGTTGGCGTGTGAACGCGATATTGGTCACCGTAAGGCGATATTAGTGTCGTGACGAAATCCCCCAACTCCGATCATTCCACGCAAACCATAACGGCGGACGACACGGCGCGACCGAGCACATCGCCGTTGTTGGTGCTCGCGCTCTCAGTGTTGGGGTTGTCGTTCGCGGCACCGCTCGTGCGCCTGTCAACGGCGCCTGCACTCGTTATCGCGACATGGCGGTTGGCATTCTCGTTGATCATCGTCGGCGTTGCGCTGCTTGCAACAGGCGGTTGGCGCAAATGGCGCGCCGTTGCAACTGGCGATTTGCTGCTCTCATGCGTTGGTGGAATATTGCTCGCGTTGCATTTCTGGAGTTGGAATGCGTCACTCAGTTATACGAGCGTAGCCGCTTCGGTTTCACTGGTAAATCTCCAGCCGGCGTTTGTTGCTTTCATTTCGTGGCAATTGCTTCGCGAGGTGCCCAGGCCACGTCAAAGTGTTGGCATTCTGATCGCGATGATTGGCGCATTCGTGGTCGGTTTCGCCGATGTGCCCGGTGGGTTCGCGGGAATTGGTTCAGCACTTACGGCAGGTGCCGCCAATAGTGCTGGCAGCGCTTCCGGACGCGCACTGTATGGAGATTTTCTTGCACTCATTGGGGCGGCGACAGCAGCGGCGTATTACCTGATCGGTCGTCGCGTTCGGCAGAAGCTCGATTTGTGGCCCTACGTCGGATTGGTATACGGCGCCGCATTCGTAACGCTGCTTGCGTTGGTGTGGCTCACGAAATCGCCGCTATTCCCGCAACCGACTCGCGAATTCGCAATCTTTGGGGCGCTGGCCGTTGGCCCCATGCTTCTTGGCCACACGGGCATGAATTGGGCGCTGGGTCATCTGCCAGCCTACGTTGTGAACTTGACCGTACTCGGTGAACCCATTGGCGCGACACTTCTGGCCGCAATAATTCCAGGAATTGGCGAAGTGCCCGCTCCCGGCGTATTGATCGGGGGGGCCATAGTGCTTCTCGGCGTGTATTTGACGGCCAGGAAGTAGCGGGGAGAAACGTCTGGGGTTGGCCGAACGGTTATCTTGAGTGGTGCCCACAATTCCATTCTCGAGCGAGGAGCTTTCCGCTCGAATTGCTCCCGCGAACCAAACCGCGAAGTCGCGCTTGTCACTGGATGTCATCGTGACGCGGGGCCACGTTGTTGAGTCGCGTCACCATGTGCATGCGGCGGTTGTGTCGGCAGGGGGTGAGCTGACGCATTCAGCTGGCGATGCGGGTATAGTGACATGGTGGCGCTCGTGCGCGAAGCCGTTTCAAGTAATGCCGCTCGTAGAAAATGGCGGCATTCAAAAACTCGAATGGCGCGACGATGAATTGGCTTTGGCGTGCGCGTCGCACGGCGGCGAACCAGAACACGTTGCGATCGCCGAAGCGATGCTGAGGGGCATTGGTTTGGAGGAGGGAGATTTGGCTTGCGGGCCGCACGAACCGCTCACGCAGCGCGGTGCTCGCTTGCTGCGGGAGTCGGGGCACCGCCTGACGCGATTGCACAACAACTGTTCGGGAAAGCATTCGGCAATGTTGGCGCAGGCGTATCTCGCGGGTGAACCGACCGCCGGTTACGAGCGCATGGAACATCCGGTGCAGCAGCGTGCGCTCAAGACAGTCGCCGATTGGGCCGCGATGGATGTTTCGTCAGTCGGTATTGCAGTGGATGGTTGTGGTGTGCCGGTGTTTGCACTGCCGCTCGCGAATATGGCGTTGGCATACGCACGACTGGTGTCGGCCGCTGCGCGCGGTCATGCAACCGCGACGCGCGTCGTGAACGCGATGACTGGACACCCGTTTCTCATTGGTGGCACTGATCGCTTCGACACAGCGCTAATGCAAGCGTGTCGCGGGCATGTTTTGTGCAAAATTGGCGCAGAAGGGGTGCACACGTTGGCGTTGGTCGATCGCGGAATCGGCGTGGCGATCAAGGTGGAAGATGGTTCACCACGCGCGCAGTACCCGGCAGTGTTGGCCATTCTCGCGCTTCTTGGCGAACTCCCCGATCCACTTCCCGATTCACTGCGCGAATTTGCGGCCAAACCTTTGCGCAATACGCGCGGAGAAGCCGTCGGAGAAATTCGTGTTGGTACGCAGAAAGTAGGCGAACGTGTTTAGAACTCTTACCGAGTACGGGTGGTCGTGACGGATGTGATTGGGGCACGAACTGAAGAAAACGCGATGCAGCGTTTCGATGTTGCGCAAGCGGAAACGATGACGGCGCTCGATGCGCCAACGCGCATGTTAGTGCGTGTAGCCGCGCTGCTCGCCGGTGGCAGTGAGCAGGACATTCGTGCGGCGTTGCAGGCGTCTGCCGGCATCGTGAACGACGTGTGGATTGAGGAGGTCATTTTGCAAACGTACCTGTTTGCAGGATTTCCTCGATCGCTGAACGGCATGCGTGAATGGCGACGCATTTCCGGCCGCACTGCGCCGTTGTCTGATGTCAGCGAAGTTATAGACGGCGAAGCGTGGAAACGCGATGGCGAAAAAACCTGTTCGACCGTGTACGGTCGCTTCTACGAACAACTGCGACGCAATATTCGCGATTTGCACCCAGCACTCGACTCGTGGATGATTACCGGAGGGTACGGCAAAGTTCTCAGCCGTCCGCAGCTCGATTTGTGGCGACGCGAGTTGTGCATCGTGGCAGCATGCGCAATTTCCAGGCAGGATCGCCAGCTTCACTCGCATTTACACGGGGCGCTGCACTCGGGCGCAACGGCGGCGCAAGTGGATGAAACGTTTGAATCGATTCGCGATTTGTTGTCGCCGAATGATATGGCGCGAAACACTGCGCTGTGGGCGCGAGTACAGGGCAAGTAAGCACCGTGTGTAGCAGTTTCAGGAAAAACTCAAAGGCTCATTCGCGTTTCTTGTCTGATTCGCGACTTCATGGCATCTCTCGTACACCATCTCATGTTCGTGTCCAATGTTCGTTGATCGCGTCGTAGTCCGCATCGAAGCTGGTTCCGGTGGTTCCGGAATCTGCTCATTCTTGCGCGAAAAATTCTATCCGATGGCGGGCCCCGATGGTGGAGATGGCGGACGCGGCGGCGACGTCTTCGTGCGTGGCAATCGCAACCTGGGAACACTCCTCGACTTTACCTACCGCGATCTGTGGAAAGCAGAGGCCGGCAACCACGGTGAAGGAAATAACAAAACCGGAAAGTCCGGCGGCGACATCTACTTACCCGTTCCGACAGGCACCGTCATTCGTGATCGCGCTACCGGAGAACTGGTGTGCGAAGTTCTTGAGCACGAAGAAGCGATTTTGATTGCGAAGGGCGGGCGCGGGGGGCGCGGCAACGCATTCTTCATGACCTCAACGCACCAGGCACCGCGCGAGTGGCAGCCTGGTGAAAACGGTGAAGTTCGCGAACTCGAACTGGAACTCAAACTCATTGCCGATGTTGGTTTGGTCGGACAACCCAATGCCGGGAAGAGCACATTGCTGTCAGTGATTTCTGCAGCGCGTCCAAAAATTGGCAATTATCCGTTCACCACGTTGTCGCCAAACCTGGGCGTTGTGCCGATGAGCGATCATCGCAGTTTTGTCGTTGCCGACATTCCCGGAATTATCGAAGGCGCACACGAAGGCAAAGGACTTGGACTGCAATTCCTGCGACACATTGAGCGCACTCGCGTACTCGCGTTCCTCATTCCCATTGATGCAGAAGATTGGCAAACGGAATTCGATCAGCTGCGCCACGAAATTCAATCGTACTCCGCTGAACTTGCTAAAAAACCCTTCTGCGTGGTGTTCACCAAACTCGATTTGCTGGGCGAATACTACGTTCCCGAAATCGACGCCGACGGCGCATTTGCGCGCGTGTCGGTAAGCGCGCCTGGTCGCATGGGCTTGACCGAGATGCTGGACGCGTGGTGGACACAACTGCTACTCGTGCGCGCCGCCGATGCCGCCGTACCCGATGACGAATTTGTCCCCTGAGCCTATCGGTCGGCGCGTTGATAAAAATGACGCAGACTATCCGAGTGCTTTCATCAATCTCTCGCAACCGCCCAGGTCAATTTGGATTGCGGGAATACTTGCAACGGCCGCACCCCCGGCCGTAGCAATTGTTGGAACACGCCACGCGACCCCGTACGGATTACGCATCGCAAGAAGCATTGCGGCAATTTGTGCACGAGCTGGAGTTTGCGTCGTCAGCGGTTTAGCGCGCGGCATTGATGGCGCAGCGCACGAAGGCGCCCTGGAAGCTGGGGGTCGCACGGTGGCGGTACTGGGCACCAACCTCGATTCGTTTTATCCGCGCCAACACACGCTGCTGCAACAGCGTATTGCGCGCGAAGGATTGCTCGTCACCGAAACGAAGCCGGGTGAACCCTTGCATCAAGGCACGTTTCCCAGGCGTAACCGAATGATCGCGGCGCTTTCCCAACTGGTCGTCGTCGTTGAAGCTGGGCCAAAGAGCGGAGCGCAACTGACCGTCGAACACGCGCACTCCTTGGGTGTGGCAGTAGCGGCGGTGCCCGGTTTAATCGATACGCAGCAAGCCTACGGTACCAATCGTTTGTTGCGCGATGGTGCACACGTAATCGCCGAACCCGACGACGTACTCGCGCTACTCAACGTCGATTCATCGCCGGTTACAGCGCCACTGCTTACCGGCGACGACGCCCAGTTGTGGGATGCGTTGTCCAGCGGGGCCGCCGACATCGCGACGTTGGCGCGTCGCGCAGGACTCAACATGCGTTCGGCATCGGGCGCAGTAACTGCGCTCGAAATTGCCGGACTCGTGCGGGTTGATTTGTTGGGAAACGTTCAACCATTGCTCGCAGCGCGCTGATGAGCGCGAGCGGAATCGTTTCATATCGCAATTGCTACGTGCACGTGCCGTTCTGCGCGCGTCGCTGCAGCTATTGCGATTTCGCGATTGCTGTGCGCCGCAACGTTCCGGTCGCGGAGTATGTTGCCGCGTTGATTGCGGAATGGACACTGCGTGAACTCTCATCGTCTGCAACGCAACTCGACACGTTGTACTTCGGTGGCGGAACTCCGTCTCTGCTGGGCGCGGACGGCATTCGCCACCTGATGGCATTTTTTCAATCGGCGACAACCATTTCTGCCAACGCCGAAATCACGCTGGAAGCGAATCCTGAAGACATCACGCCGGCTACGGTTGCCGCCTGGAAGGACGCGGGCATCAATCGCCTTTCAATCGGTGTACAGAGTTTCGACGACAACGTGCTCAAATGGATGCACCGCGTGCACGACGCGTCGTCCGCGGAACGTGCGGCGGGAGTTGCAAGAGACGGCGGCATCAACGCGTTTTCTGTCGATTTGATTTTTGCACTTCCGGAATCACTCAACCGCAATTGGGAACGCGATCTCGATCGCGCGCTGTCACTCAACGCCGATCACATCTCGCTGTACGGACTCACTATCGAGCCGCACACACCCTTGGGTCGTTGGAAGTCCCGCGGCGAAGTACAGGAAGCCCCAGAAGACAATTACGAAAGCGAATTCCTCATGGCTCATGACCGACTTACAAACGCCGGCTATGAGCACTATGAAGTTTCGAATTTCGGAATGCCCGGAAAACGCGCCGTTCACAACAGCGCGTATTGGAGTGGTGTCCCGTACATCGGCATCGGGCCGGCGGCGCATGGCTTCGACGGGCTGCGTCGGCGCGCAAATACATCGGCGTACGCGGAATGGGATGCGCAGGTCCGGGCGCTGGCAGATCCATTGGCCGACAATGAAACGCTCAACGCTGACAACCGTCTCATGGAAGCGGTCTACCTGGGCCTTCGGACCGTCGATGGGCTTGGAATAAGCGATCTCGACCGGCCCCTGGTTGAGAAATGGATACAGGCCGGATGGCTCGAACGACTAGATTCCACCAATGAACTACGCGTCCGATGCACCCCACTCGGCTGGCTCCGCATGGACGGCTTAGCGCGCGACTTGACAGCACTCCGAAGTCATTGATAGCCTTACACTTATGTCTCACGC